>JAGWUK010000022.1 GCA_028868455.1 Burkholderiales bacterium
GCGAATATTTTTCGAAGAAATACAAAAGATTTTCCTGTGGTTCCTGAGGAAAACGATGCACTTCCACGTCTTCCACCACCTCCTGCCTTTTTGGTAAGGTGCGCCACAGATCATTCACTTGCGATTGCATGTATTTTTCGCGGTCAGTCTGTCTTTCCCGCTCTTCCGCCAGAGAAATCCGCGCAGGTCGTTTATACCGATCGACGCCATAGTTTTGCAATGCATGGCAAGAATCAATGATTTCTTCGACGGCGTCCATGCCATAGCGCTGTTCGCAATCGGCAACATAATTCTTGGCAAACACCATGTAATCAATAATTGCATCGGCATCCGTCCAGGTGCGGAACAGATAGTTGCCTTTGAAAAAAGAGTTATGCCCATACGCCGCATGGGCAATCACCAGCGCCTGCATGGTCAGGCTGTTTTCTTCCATCAGATAGGCAATGCACGGGTTGGAATTGATGACAATTTCATAGGCCAGCCCCATTTGCCCGCGCCGGTAGCTTTTTTCAGTCGACAGAAAATGTTTGCCGAACGACCAGTGGTTGTAGGACACAGGCATGCCGACCGACGCATAGGCGTCCATCATCTGTTCTGCGGTAATGATTTCAAGCTGATTTGGATACGTATCGAGGCCAAATTTTTCGGCCACACGACGGATTTCTTCATGCGCCTGTTCGATCAGCTCAAATGTCCACTCTGATTGCTCTGGCAAGGCGCGCGGATTTTTCACTCTGGGGTGGGCATGGTGTTCATCCATGATAGACCTCAATTCGGCTGTTTCTTGAACAGTTCCCGGAATACCGGATAAATATCTGCCGGGGTCTCTATTTTTTGCATCGCAAAGTGCGCATGACGTGCCGCCACTTGCTGATATTCCAGCCACAAATTTTGCGGTTCGCCATCGGTAATTTCAACATAGGCGTAATACTGCACCAGCGGCATGATGGTGTTGATCAGCAAATCGCGACAAGTGACCGAATCATTGTCCCAGTTATCCCCATCGGATGCCTGCGCCACATACACATTCCAGTCGCCTGCCGTATATCGTTCGCGTATTGTCTGCGTCAGCAGATTCAGCGCGGACGAGACGATGGTGCCACCGGATTCGCGCGAATGGAAAAACGCCTCTTCATCGACCTCCTGTGCCGTAGTGTGGTGGCGGATAAACACCACATCGATTTTTTCGTATACGCGCGTCAAGAACAGATACAGCAGGATAAAAAACCGTTTCGCCGTGTCTTTCTTTTGTTCATCCATCGAACCCGATACGTCCAGCAAGCAAAACATGACGCACTGGCTGGCAGGTTTAGGAATTTTGATGCGATTGCTGTAGCGCAGATCGAAAGGATCAAGGTATGGGATCGCCAGCAAACGTGTCCGCAGGTGATGGATCTCCTGCTTCAACGCCAGCACACGCGGATCGTGGCTATCAGGCGCAGTTTCCATCAACGCAGCCATCTCGGCTTCGGCTTCCTTCAGCCGTCTTGTCGTTTTGCCGCCGACCGCAATGCGTCGCCCTAAAGCGCCACGCAGCGTACGCAACACATGCATACTGGAAGCCGTGCCGGAAGTCTTGTAACCCGCGCGCTGACTTTTGAAATCTGTGGTCGAGGTCAGCTGCGTCTTGACCATATTCGGCAACTCCAGGTCTTCGAAGAAATAATTCAGGAATTCTTCGCGACTCAGCTGGAAAACAAAATCGTCTTCACTAGGGTCTTCACTGTTGCCAGCTTGTCCCTTGCCAGGGCCACCTGCGCCGCCTTTGGGACGGGCAATCTGATCGCCTTTTTGATACTCCTCATTACCGGGATGCACGCCCTCCCAGACACCGCCGTGAGCATGACCAAACGTCGGTTCGCTCACGTCCTTGACGGGGATAGAAATCTTTTCTCCGCTTTCTATATCGGTAATCGAACGTCCCTTGACTGCGCGTGCAACAGCATCCTTAATCTGCCCCTTGTAGCGACGTAAAAACCGCTCGCGATTCGGTGCAGATTTATTTTTCCCCTGAATACGACGGTCAATCAGATGAACCAAAATGCTCTCCCGTTTGCCCTCAACACGCCTTGCTGTGCGCTATTGCAAATCCGCCCTAAGACGATTTCCTGACGCGTAAATACCATTCGCAAAGCAACCTGACTTGTTTTGCCGTGTACCCTTTTGCCACCATGCGTTCGACAAATTCCTGATGTTTGTTTGAATCATCTGCACTGGCTTTGGCATTGAAGGAAATGACCGGCAACAATTCTTCGGTATTCGAGAACATTTTTTTCTCGATCACCGTCCGCAGTTTTTCGTAACTGGTCCAGGTCGGATTTTTACCCGCGTTCTGAGCCCTGGCACGCAACACAAAATTGACAATCTCGTTGCGGAAATCTTTTGGATTGGAAATACCAGCGGGTTTCTCGATTTTTTCCAGTTCATTGTTCAAAGCATCACGGTCAAAACTTTCACCGGTATCGGGATCGCGGAATTCCTGATCCTGTATCCAGAAATCGGCAAACGTGACATACCGATCGAAAATGTTCTGACCATATTCGGAATAGCTTTCCAGATACGCGGTCTGAATTTCCTTGCCGATAAACTCAGCATAGCGCTGTGCCAGATATTCTTTCAGATACGAGACATATTTCTGTTCGATCTCCGGCGCAAATTGCTCACGCTCAATTTGCTGCTCCAGCACATATAACAAATGCACGGGATTGGCCGCCACTTCGGTATTATCGAAATTAAAAACTTTCGACAGAATCTTGAAGGCAAAGCGCGTCGACAAGCCATTCATGCCTTCGTCTACACCGGCGTAGTCCGCATATTCCTGGCGCGACTTGGCTTTCGGATCGGTATCTTTCAGGTTTTCACCGTCATAGACCAGCATCTTGCTGAAGATACTGGAATTTTCAGGTTCTTTGAGTCGTGACAGCACAGAGAACTGCGCCATCATTTTCAAGGTGCCCGGCGCGCAAGGTGCCTGCGCCAGCGAAGACGTGCGTATCAGCTTTTCGTAAATCTTGATTTCGTCGGTCACGCGCAGGCAATACGGTACTTTGACGATATAAATACGATCCAGAAACGCTTCATTGTTTTTATTGTTTTTAAACGCTTTCCATTCCGATTCATTCGAGTGCGCCAGAATGATGCCCTCGAACGGTATCGCACCAAAGCCTTCGGTACCTTTAAAATTACCTTCCTGCGTCGCAGTCAGCAAAGGATGCAAAACCTTGATCGGCGCCTTGAACATCTCGACAAATTCCATCAGCCCCTGATTCGACAGGCACAGGCCGCCGGAATAGCTGTAAGCATCCGGATCGTCTTGCGCATAATCCTCAAGTTTGCGGATATCGACTTTACCGACCAGTGATGAAATATCCTGATTGTTTTCATCGCCCGGTTCGGTTTTGGATACGGCGATTTGTTTCAGTACCGACGGATAGCGACGCACCACGCGGAACTGATTGATGTCGCCATTGAATTCATGCAGCCGTTTGACCGCCCAGGGGCTAGGAATATTTTTCAGATAGCGACGCGGAATACCAAAATCTTCTTCCAGCAAGGCACCGTCTTCTTCTTCGTTAAACAAGCCCAGCGGTGATTCGTTGACGGGTGAGCCTTTGATGCAATAAAACGGCACCTTCTCAATCAGCGATTTCAGTTTTTCAGCAATGGAGGATTTACCGCCGCCGACTGGCCCCAGCAAATACAGAATCTGCTTGCGCTCTTCCAGGCCTTGTGCGGCGTGGCGGAAATAAGAGACGACTTGCTCTATCGCTTCTTCCATACCGTAGAACTCGCGGAAGGCCGGATAGATTTTGATGACTTTGTTGGAAAAAATGCGCGACTTTCTGGGATCGTGTCGCGTATCAAGCAGCTCCGGTTCACCGATCGCTGTCAACATCCGTTCAGAAGCGGAAGCATAGGCAAGCGGATTCTTCTTGCACAGTTCCAGATACTCTTGCATCGAGTATTCTTCTTCGCGGGTACGTTCATAACGCGCGGCGTAGTTGTCGAAGATATTCATCCTGACCTCCTTGGATTAGCATGCAACTTGCAAATACCGAACAGGACTGGCGACAGATCGTAAAAACGTTGCCGACCAGCACACTACAACTTTAGTGTAGTTGAAATTTTCGAAATGTGGTGAGAAAAGTGCCAGTACAAACCTTGTGGTTTTTCCGTATTCTGGCGCAAGTTTCAGCGCTAAAACACAGACGGACTGACGAGATTTTTTTGCGCATTGAACGCCAATTTAGGCATTATTGGCCGCAGTTTCATGCCAAAAACGTGGTTTATTGCAAGCGACTGAAAAAATAATGCGCGCGCTAAATGCGCAATGCTGCACTGCTTTTGCATAAAAACGCTACGATAAACAATGTCAGAAATTGTGTCAGAACAGACGCAGCTTTATTTCAAAGCGTTGCGGAAGAAGCGAATGCGCCAGCATCCTGCATAGGGGAGTCATTTTGTGCAAACAAGTCGTCCAGCGCCTCAACTTCCAGCGGACGGTAATACAGGTATCCCTGAAAAAAATCGCAGCCGACTTCTTTGAGGAACATCTCCTGGCTTTCGTTTTCCACTCCTTCGGCAACCGTGGTGCATAGCAAGATATTGGCCAGCGAAACGATGGCCTTGATGATCATCTCACTCTTGCGGTTGTAACCAATTTGCGCAACAAACGAGCGATCGATCTTGACGCTCTGCGCCGGAAAATGGCTAAGCTTGGACAAGGATGAATAGCCGGTTCCAAAATCGTCGATCGCGATACCGAAACCGCGCGCTTTGAGCGCATCAAGATGTTGAATGGAAAGGTTCTCGTTGGCGATCAGGCCAGTCTCAGTAATTTCAAATTCCAGGTAGGATGGCGCCACCTGATAGCGCTGGCAGCTTGTTTCTATCAGTTGTATCAGATCATTGCGCGTAATGTCGCTGGCCGACAAATTGACGGCAACCACAGGACAGCTGCCGAATTTGTCCAGCCACTCGCGGATCTGGGCGCAAGCCTGATCCAGCACGTAATTACTGATATGCCGTATTAAGCCTGCGCGCTCGGCTATCGGGATGAATTCTGCCGGTGGCACATTACCTAATGTGGCTGATTTCCAGCGCAACAGCGCCTCAATGCCGGCAATACTGCCGTCATGCCGGACTTTGGGCTGGTACAGCAGGCGGAATTCCTTGAGCTTCAGGCCATTGACGATGCCGACTTCGACTTCGACGCTGCGTCGTATCTGCTGCGCATCTTCTTCGTCGAACAAAGTCACGGTCTGATCGCTGGAGCGACGCGCCGTATCCAATGCCATTTCGCTGCGCCGTATCAAATCATCCGGTTCCTTGTCCTCTGCCCGGATTAACGCAATACCGGCAGAAAACTGCACCATCAAGGTTGCGCCCTCAATCTCCATTTCTTTCGGCAAGGCATGACGAATTTTTTCAACCAGCGTAATGATTTCGCCCGGCGTGCGCGAATGATCGAGGACGAAGGAAAAAACGATGCTGCGCAAGCGTGCGCAAAAGCAATTCGGCGGCAGCGCACGCTTTAAGTCTTCGGCAAAGCGGCGCAGCAAAATATCACCGGTATGCGCACCAAACTGCTGATTCGCGTGGCGGATGCTATTGAGCCTGAACGATACCAGCGCTGTCACTTTGCCGTGGTGCGGGTTTGACAGAACGCCTTGCAGATGCTGGCGCAGCATGTCACGATTCGGTAAATCAGTCAGCGGATCATGACTGCTCAGATAATCTTCGCGTTCCAGACTCAGTTGCAGCGCATGGTGCATAGAGTGCAGGCCGGAAACATCGCGCAAGGCAACAATGTAATGGTCATTCGATGTCTGAGAAATATTTTCCAGTGCCACCATTTTGCCATCGCGTGTGCGATAGGCCGACATGCGCATATTGGCAGATTCATCGGCACCGCCGACTTTCAGGCGCACGCTATTGTCCAGCGAGATCCATTCAAACAACACGGTTTCTTTGTCCGTATTACTGTCGCGGCCCAGCAGGCTGTCGGCCAGATGATTGGACTGCAAAATCTTTCCGCCCGCATCAGTCA
The DNA here is from genome assembly GCA_028868455.1 of Burkholderiales bacterium. Classification (GTDB taxonomy): domain Bacteria; phylum Pseudomonadota; class Gammaproteobacteria; order Burkholderiales; family Burkholderiaceae_D; genus Undibacterium. The sequence continues at coordinate 6,050 of JAGWUK010000022.1, forward strand.
ATAACAAGGCGCTGCCAGCATTCTGAAAAATCTCTTGGTACTGCCCGTGACTGACTTCCAGCTCCTTACTGGCCAGTTGAATCTGCGACACGGATTTATCCAGCGTATGCAATACGCGAAACACCGCAAGTGGAATGCAGACATTGAAAAACAAGAACAGCAAAGACTGAATATAGGCGTGTGCGCCCTGCAAAGTCATATTAATGCCGGGAAAACTGACTAAAGGCCGGTTCAGCAATAGCATGCCAAACGGCAGAAAATTTACCGCCATCAGCAGCAGCGCCAGTCGCGTTCCAAAAAACAAACGAGCAATGATAGGCGCCGTGTAGATGAAAATGATGCCCAGTTTGGCGATAGAGAACTGATCGATGAAACTGTAAATTGAAAATGCGGCTGCGTAGACCGTCGCCAGCAGGATCGCCGCACCAGTGTGCAGGTTTCGCGCCGAATAATACAGCCCCGCACTCAAGACAACATAAAAAAAGGCGACTATCCACAGTACCTGATAGGCGCCGACGCGCCAGGCGTCAATTGAGCTGTCGATGGCGACAATGGCTTCCAGCAAAAAGCCGGAGACCAGGATGATACGCAATGCGCTCAGTTTCCAGACGGCGTGCTCAGCAGGAGCAAGTGCACGCTCATTTAGAAAAAGCCAACGGAACATGTCATCTCATTCAATCGTGGTTAAAAAAATATAAATAGCCGGAGTCTGTGCTCTTCGGCGCCATTACCTTTACTTCATTCAGTCTGACCGCTGATTCCCGTTGTTCACTGACATGGAAGACATCCGCCGCCTATCGGCAGGATCGGGCGGATACTTTGCGGAATTACCTGACGGAAATGCCGATTTTCTCACAAAATTCCTTGCCTACGCAGCAATAATGACTGCTGTGTTACCTGAAAATTGATCTGCATCTTTCAAGGCCAGCTCAACATGGCTCACCTTACCATGCCAGGCTTGCAAACTTGCTCCGTATGACCTCGTCGTCAAATTTTGTTGCAAAGGACTTACGCAAAACCGCCCCGGCAGCGTTATAGCTCCTAGTTGTACGATGTGCACTGCCTTCGTCGCTATGCCTTGCCGGAACGAATTTGCGTAAGCCCTATTTCATTGGTCTCATATCGATTTGACAGGGGTAAAACTGTCCTGAACGCCTTAGAAATCCGGTGCAACTGCCCTGCCCCCCTTCGTCTTCTGGCTTAGGCGGCGTAGTGTTTTTTTTCGACTCACACAAAAAAAATTTAAAAATCTTGGTATCCCCCTTGACACTAGACGACCGGTCTAATACTATTCGCTCCATGACTATGACAGACTCCCGCCCAACGACACACCAGGATACCCGTGAACGCATACTCGCGACGGGCGAGCAGTTGATACTTGGGCGCGGATTTTCTGCGATTGGCTTGAGTGAGATACTTTCGGCGGCGGAAGTTCCCAAAGGCTCGTTCTATCACTATTTCCAGTCGAAAGAAGGCTTTGGCGTTGCCATGCTGGAACGCTATTTTGATACGTATCTTGCGCGTTGCGCGAAACTGTTTGCGCTGCATGAACCTCCCATCCAGCAGCGCTTGTTGAGCTATTTTGATGGCTGGCGCCAGGTGGCCAACGATAGTGCTTGTCAGAATATGTGTCTGGCCGTGAAGCTGGCAGCAGAGGTGTCCGATTTGTCAGAGCTCATGCGGCAAGCCTTGAATCTGGGCATGCAGAGAATTATGGACCAGATTGCCGATGCATTGCGGCTGGCACAAGCCGAAGGTGCGTTGTCCACCACAGTTGATGCGCAGGAACTGGCGGAATCGCTGTATGGTATGTGGGTCGGAGCCTCTTTGCTGACCAAAGTGCAGCGTGATATCCGCCCGCTGAACTTGGCGTATCGGCAAACACAGGCACTGCTATGTAATGAATGTGCCTCTTGAGACAGAGAAGGAATCCGTTGGCAGCGCAATTCGGCGCTGCTGGCAAAGAAGTTGGCAGTAAGCATTCAGGGCGCGTGCGCAGTTGACTCGACAAGCCTGGCGGTGAGCAAGGGAAATGCTTATACGGCCGTCCTGTAAGTCCTGAAAGCAATGAATGAAAAAGCAAGACATGGGCAAATGCCCATTTTTTTGAAACCCAAACTAGACGACCGGTCTAATTTAAAAAGGAAATAGCATGCCTAAGCATTTACTCTCCCCGATTACCGTTGGCAACCTGACACTCCCAAATCGCGTCGTCATGGCACCACTGACACGCTCACGCGCTGCGCAGCCTGGTGATGTACCGCGTGCATTAAACGTGGAATATTACACACAGCGTGCCAGCGCCGGCATGATTGTCACAGAAGCCAGTCAGATTTCACGTCAGGGTCAGGGCTACGCCTGGACTCCTGGCATCTACACCGATGCACAGGAAGCTGGCTGGAAAACCGTAGTCGATGCTGTTCATGCCAAAGGCGGACATATCGCCCTGCAATTGTGGCACGTCGGCCGCATCTCCCATCCACTGCTGCAAGAAAACGGCGCTGCGCCGGTGGCGCCATCGGCGATTACTGCCGCCAACAGTCAGTGTTTCGTTGTCCAGCCGGATGGCACGCCAGCGAATATCCAGACGGGTGAACCACGCGCGCTGACACTGGAAGAAATTCCTGGCATCGTTGCACAATATCGTCAGGCGGTCGTCCGCGCTAAACGTGCAGGTTTCGACATGGTAGAAGTGCATGCGGCCAATGGTTATCTGTTGCAGCAATTCATGGCAACCAATAGCAATCAGCGCACCGACGCCTACGGTGGCAGCCTGGAAAATCGCGCGCGTCTGACGCTGGAAGCAGTGGACGCCGCAATTGCCGAAATCGGTGCCAGCCGTGTCGGTGTGCGTATTTCTCCGCATTTTTCTGCATTTGACATTGCCGACGCAGAAGCCGAACCGATGGCTTTGTATCTGGCCAAAGCCTTCAATGAACGCGGTATTGCCTACTTGCATATCGCCGAACCGGACTGGGTTGGTGGTCCTGTACTGACCGAGGCTTTCCGCAAGGAATTGCGCGTTGCATTCAAGGGTACCATCATCTGCTGCGGTGGCTACACAGCCGCTGAAGCCGATGCGCTGATTATCAGCGGCCTGGCCGATGCAGTGGCGTTTGGACGTCCGTTTATTGCCAACCCTGATCTGGTCGCACGCTTTGCCGCTGGTGCTGAGTTGAATACACCAGACCGCAGCACCTTCTACGGCGGTGAAGAAAAGGGCTATACCGATTATCCGACGATGGAACAAGTCGCGGCGTAATACCTTGCATGTCGTCTGAGCTGCGCCGCCAGGGCCAGCCAGCGATATCTTCCAGAAGCAGCAAATCCGGCACATCGCTGGGCTTGCTGCTTTTTTTGTTGGACGGAGAGCAAAGCCCCGGTGACTCGCCGTCAGTCCGGCAGCACCAGCGTGACGGTAATACCGGTGCCGTCATGCCGGTTACTCAGCATGATACGACCGCCGTGCGCCTCGATGATTTCGCGTGCCAGAGCCAAGCCCAGTCCGGTGCCGCTGCGCTTGGTGGAGTAAAACGGCACCAGTGCGTTGGCCATGACGGTATCGCTCATGCCGCTGCCCCTGTCCATGATGTCGATACGCACGCCGTCATGGATGCGGCGCACCGACAGCGCCACGTCCGACGCGGGCGACCCTGATTCATGCGCATTTTTGAGCAAATTCAATAAAGTCTGCTCCATCTGCGCGCGATCAAATTGCGGAGCTTCTTCCGGCAAGTTGCCGCGCAACTGAAAACTGATCTGTGATTGCAGTGCCGCGACAAAATCGGGCCAGGGCGTGCGTTCCAGACGCGGATTGGGCAATTTGGCGAACTGGGCGTAACCGTGGATAAAACCTTCCAGATGCCGCGTGCGTTCTTCGATGGTGGCCAGAATTTCCGGCAGTCTGGCGGTCTGGCCACGCCGTATCAGCTCTGCGCCGGAATTGGCCAGCGAGGCGACCGGTGCCAGCGAATTGTTCAGTTCATGACTGATGACGCGGATCACTTTTTTCCAGGTCTGAACTTCCTGACGGCGCAGTTCCGTCGTCAGGTGACGCAACAGCAGCAATTCATGACGTCGGCCATTCAAAGTAAAATGCCGGCGCGCCAGATGGTACACCTCGTCTTCGAACTCGGAAGGGCGCACTTGTGAACCATCCTCAGCAACATGGCGTTCTTGCGCAGTAACGGTGAACAGACCATCGCCTTCTTGCGCCACGGCGTCACGCAACGATTGCGACACATGCGACAGGATGTTTTCCAGAGTGTGGCCTTCGAGTTTTCTGCCATGATTCAACAATTGTCTGGCCGCGATGTTGGCAAATACGATGGGGCCGCCTTCGACAATCAGCAGCATCGCCACCGGCGTGTTTTGTAACATCGTATCAAGCAGCAATTCGCGTTGTACCAGATCGAGTCGCTGATCACGCAGGACCTGCCCCAGAGCATTATGGGCGGCCACCAGCTCGGCCAGTTCGTCGCGCCTGTCCCAATGCACGCCGAACGAATAATCGCCATCCTGATAACTGAGCACAGTGCCGTTCAGTGCGCGAAACAAGGCCAGCACATCACCCAATTGCTGGCGCACGGCAATGATCGTGATTGGCAACATGATGGCTGCGACAACCAGATACACCAGCAACGTCTGACCGACAAACAGATGTTGCAGCACCAGATTCAACAGCAGCGCCGCCGCGATAAGACCAGCACTCATCAGTACAAAACGGCTGGTCAGCGACCATCCTTGCGTGAAATAGCGCATGCTTTACCCCGTGCGGCTGATACCCAGCCTGTCCATGCGACGGTACAAGGATTGCCTGCTCAAGCCCAGCTGCGCCGCCGCTTGCGCGATCACGCCACCGGCTTTTTGCAGGGCCTGCTCTATCGTTTCGCGATCCGGCTCAGCATCATTGGCGGACAAGACATGGCCGTTGCCGCCTGTTGCGACGCCGGGCGCCGGTAGCGCGAGATCGTCAACGGAGATCGTATCACCGCGCGCCAGCAGATTGGCACGCTGCATAACGTTCTTGAGTTCGCGCACATTGCCCGGCCAGCCGTGTTGCACGAGCGCGCATTTGGCCTGCGCCTGCAGGCGTTTGCCGGGATCGAGGAAGGATTCGGCCAGCGGCAAGATATCATCGGGGCGCTCCGCCAGCGCTGGCAAGGTCAGTTGTATGACGTTCAGCCGGTAATACAAATCCTCGCGAAATTGCCCGGCCCTGATCATCGCGGGCAAATCCGCATTGGTGGCGCTGATAACGCGCACCTTGACCTGCCGTTCGCGATTGGAGCCCAGTCGTTCAAAGCGTCCGGTCTCCAGCACGCGCAATAATTTCATTTGTCCGGCCAGCGGCAGATTGCCGATCTCATCCAGAAACAAGGTTCCGCCGTCAGCAGCTTCAAATTTGCCTTCGCGCGCCCTGGCGGCACCGGTATAGGCACCGGCTTCGGCGCCGAATAATTCGGCTTCGATCAATTCTGCGGGCAAGGCACCGCAATTCAAAATCACAAATGGCCCGTCGCGCACGCTGGAATTGCGCTGGATAATTTCGGCAATGCGCTCCTTGCCGGCACCATTCGGGCCGGTGATCAAGACCGAGATATCGGCACGCGCAATCTGGCACGCGATTTCCAGTATTTTTTTGGTGGTATTGTCTTGCCAGATCAGACCGCATAAATCGTAATGCGTTTCGAGCTCGCGCTTTTGCTGGCGCTCACGTTGCACATGCCTGAGCAAGGCGCGATTGACTTGTCCCAGCTCGATCAGGTTTTGCACGGTCGCGATCAGGCGCTGATCGTTCCATGGTTTGGCCAGATAATCGGCAGCGCCCGCCTTGATCAGATCAACGGCGGCATCCAGATGCGTCCATGCCGTCAGCAAAATCACCGGCATGTCTGGATGCCGTGCGCGAATGCTCTGGAACAGCGCCACACCTTCTTCGCCGGACGTGGTATCGGCACTGAAATTCATATCCTGTATCACCAGATCGATATTCGCCTGCTGCAACAGACGCAAGCCTTCTTCGGGATCATGGGCGATCACGGCGTCGATGTCGTTCAGCGACAGCAACACTTCAAGCGCAACGGCAACGGGATGATGGTCATCAATGATCAATACAGTGGGCATAGTCTCGCCAGAGAAAAATCAAAAACATGACATGCCCAGCACGCACTATCCATGCGGGTTTCCGAAGCAATTGGCCGGAAATGCGCATGGATAGTGGGCGCTGGGCATGCCGCTTTTTAAAATGCAAAATTAACGCAAAACGGCTTCATCCTGATACGACCAGGAACGACAATATCGCTGCAGCAGTTTTGCGTACACCCGAATGCTATCTAAACCCCGACAGCCAACGCGCGCGCATGACGACGTCACGCGCTGGCAGTGCCATTCAGATGCCGCGGGTTGCCGTTGCCGGCGGCGTACTTGCAGCACGCCAGGCGGGTGCATACACCGCCAGCAAACCCAACGTCCAGAAAACCAGCGGTGCAATCAATAAATAATGCAATGGCAGTTTACTCAATTCAAACTGACTCACCAACAATTGATTCAGCGCCAGACTCAACGCCAGGCCAACGACGATACCACCGGTCGTGATCAGCAGGTTTTCGGTGAAGAAATACCGCAGCACATCGACCTTACGTGCGCCCAGGGCACGACGCACGCCAATCTGCTTGCGCCTTTGCGCCACCCACAAGGTACTCATGCCGACAATGCCGCTGGCCGTCACGATGATCAGCAAGGAGCAAACAGCTATCAACATCCAGGCCAGCCCCTTTTCGCTGCGATAGCAATCCTGTCTGTGCTGCTCGACGGTGCGCATCTGAATATTCAAAGGTGCAGACGATGCTTTACGCAAGGCTTCACTTGCAGCATTCATCACCCGATCACGCTGCCCGGGTGCGGCTCTGATCGTGTAGCCAGAATACGGATCGTTAGCAAGACGCACTGGTATCAACGTGGAAAACTCACCTGTATCCCCGGGACGCGGGAACGCCGTCTGCAAGCGTTCCACCACGCCAACGATATGCGCAGCGCTGGCATCCGAACCGGTGCCAAAGTAAAACACCTTGCCAAGAAATTGGCTCTCACCGGGGTATAACTTGCGCGCCAGCGCCTGAGTGATGATGACCGGATCGGGAAAGTCTTTGTCCTTTTCCTGATCCAGCTCCTGAATTTCCTCAGGCAAAAAATCCCTGCCCTGCACCAGCTTCAATCCCCAGGTCTGTATCAAAGATCCTGGTGATAGATAAAAGGAACTGATCACCGTTGCAGTGGCCTGTTTTCTGTCTACTGCCAATCCTGTATTACTACCCGAACGCGACATCGGCGAAGAATTGGTGCGCGCTACCGACACCACGCCTGGTACCGCGCGCAGCGTCGCCTCTTCCTGTTTTTGCACCGCGAACTGGTCTTCCGGCCCGCCCCAGCGATGGTTGCTGACGTCCAGCCTGAACACCTGCTCTTCGTTAGCGATACCGCTCGGTCGCGCTGCCAGATCCAGACGCAATTGCACGATATAAATCGCATTGACCAAAATCGCCAGACTCAGCGCGATCTGGATCGCGACCAGCAAA
>JAGWUK010000575.1 GCA_028868455.1 Burkholderiales bacterium
AATCAGTGCCAGGCATTACTAGAGTTTTGAGGTTGGTGAAACAATCGGTATTCAACAGGGGTCATCCCGTTGAGTGAATCATGTGGACATTGCTCGTTGTAATCGTTCATCCACAATTCTGTTCGTTCTTTGACCTCCTGCAAGTTCTTAAAAACATACATGTCCAACACACCTTGGCGGTAGCTTCGGTTGAAGCGTTCGATGAAACCGTTTTGCATTGGTCTGCCTGGTTCAATAAACTCCAAATGAACGTTGTGCTTTTGCGACCAGTCAGCCAAGGTTGCCGAAATAAATTCAGGCCCATTGTCCATTCTGATTTGCGCCGGAAAACCACGCCAGGCAACGATACGCTCCAGCACCTGTACTACACGGGACGCAGGCAAATTCAGATCCACTTCAATCGCTAATACTTCCCGATTAAAATCATCGACCACATTAAACGTACGAAAACGCCTGCCACACCATAACGCATCACTCATAAAATCAATGGACCAGCTCTTGTTGATTTCCCCAGGTACGGCCAATGGCTGAGGGTCTCTTGTTGGAAGTCGCTTTTTACCTATACGTCGCCGATTCATCTTTAGTCCGCAATAAACGCGATAGACCCGCTTATGATTCCATGTATGGCCGCGTCGTCTTATTAACTGAAAGTATTTGCCAAATCCCCGTTCCGGAAATCGTTCTGCCAATTCCTGCAAAACCGCAATGATCTCGTCGTCTGGTGCCATCTGCCGCTGGCAGGTCATGCTTGAACGTGAGAGTTGTATTGCTTTGCAAGCCTGACGCTGACTCAGCCCATATCCCAGCAGCTGTTTGACATAGTCACGTTTCTGGTCCGGGGTTAGCGCTTTAAACCGATCACCTCTTTGATCGCATGGTTCTCTAACGACAAATCAGCAACCATCATTTTGAGCTTACGATTCTCTTCCTCCAGGTCTTTGAGGCGCTTTACGTCGGCTGCTTCCATACCGCCATATTTTGATTTCCATTGGTAATAGGTCGCTTCAGAAAAGCTATGCTCACGACAAACGTCTTTGACCAATCTACCAGCTTCAACTGCCTTCAATATCCCTATGATCTGTGTTTCTGTAAATCTGCTCTTACGCATTTCTGTTCTCCTTTGGCATATAAGTTTGCCTCAAGAACTCTGGTTATGCATGGCTCGATTTTACGGGAGGGTTACAGCTTTGGCAGTGAATTTAGTGTTTTTTTTGAAAAAACTTACACAAAAAATTTGATCACCAAGTTTCAAAAATCACATATTAAGTGTTGTAAATCGGTGAATTTTTCTGAGTCTGCATTTTTTTACTAAAGTTTTTCTTTCTTGTGCCGATAACATATTAAGAGAATTTATTTTTAAATTTTTTTTTAAAAAACCTAAAGTTTTTAAATTCTCTGCCGTTATACATCCTAAGCGCAAAGCAAATTCAAAAAATACTTCACGTATGTGCTTGTTTTTGAAGGCTTTGTTAGCATCCATGAGATTTCTTTTTGTATTAAAAGAATCTTGTCAAATTATTCGCGTCTTCTTTGCGAATGCATATATCTTGCTTGTAGGATAAATTCCTATGGGTTATCTGCTATTTTTCTTGCGTTAAATACCTGTTTTTACCTATACACCTAGGTTTTTGCTGCCTCCACAATGTATCTCACTGGCAACGGAAACGTTGCTGCAGATAATGGAATGGAGGGTGAGAACATGACACAGAACGATATGATGGCTGAAATTCGTGACGCAAATTTGAGTTACTTAATGCTTGCTCAGCAAATGATTCGTGCCGATAAGGCCACTGCCATTTTTCGCTTGGGCATCGGTAAAGAAATTGCAGATCTGATAGAGGGGTTGAATAATTCTCAAATTTTGAAATTAGCTGGCTCCAATATGATGTTGGCAAGATTCAGGTTTGAAGATAGTTCAATATTATGTATGTTGACCAACTATAACAAAGAGCGATCGCTTGCGCATTCCCATGCTGCTATTTTAATGGCAGGTCAACCGGTAGAAGAAATTCATTAAATATTAAAAATATCACAATTATTGTTTTTGTGACGGAGTGGCTATCATGGCAATCAAAAGTGTTGTGAACGAAGCGCATGAAATTCAGCTTGCAATAGAGTTGGTTAATCTCGGCGCAAGATTGCAGTTGTTGGAATCTGAAACATCGTTGTCGCGTGAACGATTATTGAAGATATACAAAGAACTCAAAGGTGTTTCTCCACCAAAAGGAATGTTGCCATTTTCGACCGACTGGTTTTCCACATGGCAACCGAATATACATTCATCGATATTTATGAATATTTATCGATATTTGATTGAGCATGCAGATGTTGCGGGAATTGAAGCTGTAATTAAGGCATATCGCCTATATCTAGAGCAAGCTGCTTTCCCGCCTAACGAGGAGCCTGTCTTGTCTTTGACTCGGGCTTGGACTTTGGTGAGATTTTTCGAAGGGAAAATGCTAACATTTGCAAAATGTTGTAAATGTGGCGGTCATTTTGTTGCTCACACGCTTGATTTGCATAATGATTATACCTGCGGACTTTGTAACGTGCCTTCGAGGGCTGGTAAAACAAAAAAAGCAAAGGAACTGGAGGCTGGTCTGCAAATGGTAGCCTAAATTTAGGAGTTTTTTTGGAAATAATCTCAAAAAAAGATGCGAAAAAAAATGCATCGATATTAGATGGTTCCAATGTTTCGCCAGGATTTTATG
>JAGWUK010000576.1 GCA_028868455.1 Burkholderiales bacterium
CAATATCAAAAAAGCAGCCGAAGCTGCTTTTTGTACAGGGTTGCCTCACATCATTTTGCCCAGCTTTGCTGGTAATGCGTGCGATAGTCGTTGGCGGGGTCAAATGTGTTTTTCTGTCCGCCGTCGTAAGCGATGTTTTGTGCCGTCACCAGATGCACGGAGGTCACGTAACCGCTCGGTGCCACACCAGAAAATGCCCGGTTCATTTCATCAACCAGTTGCCATGCGTGCATGGAAATGGGTTCTGGCACAGTGCCCGATTGCAGACCATTAGCACGGATACGCTTGTAGGCTGTCGGCGATCCGTCACCGGCAGAGATGCCGACGACTTTATTCCCGCCAAGCAAACTGGAAACGGATGGCGTTTCCAGTAAATCAAAATAGAAATCGTTGACGCCGATGGTATGCGTCCATTTGTTGCCGAATTTTTTTACCAGGTTTTGGACGCTGGCCTTCATTTTCTTGTAGCCATCAATCAATGGAACATCTTCCACGCTCAGCAAACGACAGCCTTCGCATTGCTTGATGGTTTCGATAATCGCGCTGGATTTGGCTTGCATGTACGGATTGGTCGAGTCTGTGAAAATGACGATGCCAGCCTTGTTATCAGAATCAACCACGCTAAACAAAGCAGCGACCTGCGCCACTTCTTTCGGGTTCGAGGTCACATTGGTAAACAAGCCTTCGGTCGGGCCACTATTGACGGAGGCATGCCAGCCAACGACCGGCACTTTTGCTTTTGCCGCCAGGGCGATGCCTTTCGCCTGACTTGCAGCATCGACGCCCGCCAGAATGATGCCGTCGGCTTTCATGTCAAGAGCTTGCTTGATGATGGCGGCATTCTGATTGCAACGGCCACGGCAATCAATGGGCAAGGTCACCCAGGATGCACCGGTGCTGGCTTCACGGACACCGTAAAACACACCGGAAACAGCGGGATCGCTCAGATCTGATGCGATGAAGATAATTTTCTTTTTGGTTTGTAATTTAGGGCCATCGACTGGCCCTTCCCACCGGTTGGTGAGTCCCGCAGCTCTGGCCACTTTGGCATTGGCGCGACTCAAAAACTGCATCGGATTTTCCTGGGCAATTGCCCCGCTAACGAAACACAACGCAACAAACAACACGGTCAAGCACTTACTTTGAATAGAAGTCATGATTCTGGGTTGGTCAGGTTAAAAGCGAATCTGCGTTCGTCAGTGTTTCGTTCAACGCAGGAATTACAAGCCATCGATGAAACTTTTTTTACAATTGCGTGTCGATTATTGCAGAAAATGATGGCATGTAAATAGTGTTTCAGTACCAACCCACTTCTATCAAATTTTATACAGAAATATATTAATATTCATGTATATTATTTTCCAAAAATAAATGATTCCTACAGAAAATATTAATTCCTCGCAGCAACATTAAGCCGCACAGCATTGTCTTTCGCTTAAAATTTCCGCAGAGTTGGCGCGGATTGGTGTAGTCAAGCCGCCACGACCATGATTCAGCGCACAGATCTGCCGAAAGAATTTTCCTGACATTTGCTGATGAGACAAGCAAGTTTTTTGCCTCAAATCAATCCCAGCGCACTTCCCCCGAGCCCATTCTCTGCACATCACGAGCAGCAGGTTTGCCAAAGACGACGACGTCCCCACTCCCCATTAATTTGAGCTTGATATCCTGACTTGCAAAGACTTTTGTGTCCGATGAGCCCATTGAAGTAACGTTCGCTTGCGTTGCCCTAAGCATTGAAGCATCCAGATCGCCGGAGCCTGTCAGCCGGGCATTGAGTACCTTGGTTTGCCCCTTAGCGACTGTCTCGCCCGACCCTTGTGAGCTGAGCTCGACCCGATCAGCATTACCGATGCGCAATACCAGGTCTCCGCTGCCGTTACTGCTTGACTGTACTTGCACATAATCGCCATCAAAAATCAGATCTCCGGAGCCGTGCATGGAAAGTTCAATCCGGTTGCCACGAAAGCCTTTCACGGCTCCATCACCGCTACCTTCCATTTTCAATTTTTCCAGATTTGGCAAACCAAGCTCGACGCGAGTCGACTGGCGCGATCCAATCGAAATAAAAATGCCGCGCGTTCCGACATACAGCGTATTGCCTTCAATCCGGGTAGTGACATGTTCCACAAGTTTTGCTCCGCCCTTGACGAGCAGCTCCGGTGTAGACGATTGGCGCAAATTCAAGTCAATCGGGCCACTGATGACCACGTTGACGACACCTGCGTCGATAGGCCGCTTTTCGCTGAATTCAGCCGACGATGCTGCATCGGCACCCGTCGTGGCGGCATGTGCTTTGATGAAAACGACGGAGGCGGCGGTCAGCACCACGGACAGCGCCAGCATACCGATGCCGGTTCGTAAAATGTTTTTCATGATGTTCTCCTTAATGACTGGTTGCTCACGACATATTGACCGGCTAGCTGAATATTATGGTCGAGACAAACGCCGTGCCTGGGCCTATCAACATGACTGTGTGCGAAATAAAAAATGACGATGAACTGGCTTCACGCATGTTGCGACAAGCGTACTTGCGCAATATTCCAGTTCAGATAATTTTTAAATCCGATATAGGTATATTTGGTCATAAACATGCTGAACATCATCAGCAAGATCGATCCCAGCAGCATGCCTATGCCATGCCAGATTCCTATGCCTTGCAGATGGCTGTCGATATTGACGTGGACGCTGCTATGTTGCTTT
>JAGWUK010000577.1 GCA_028868455.1 Burkholderiales bacterium
CCTGATTCAGAGCAAAGTTTCCCTCATTCCGAGTCCTTTCTGACTCATCGTTATCGTTAGCGCTCCTGTTGACGTGGATGCTTGCATCCCAAACCAGACAAGAGCATGACTACCTTACTTTCTACTCAGGCACTACAACTCGAAACCAGCCATGCGCTGTTGTTTCAGGATATTTCTTTTACTTTACAAACCGGCAATCGTATCGGACTGATTGGTCACAACGGCAGCGGCAAAAGCACTTTGCTTTCTTTGCTGGCGGGCCAGCGGGAAGCCAGTAGCGGGACGATACAAGTGGCGCGACATTGTCGGCTGCAATTTGTTGAGCAACATTTGCCGGAAGCCTTATCCGGTCTGAGCTTGTCCGAAGCCTTACTCGACGCAATCGACGGTGCTGCGGATCGGCAATGGCAGGTTGACAGCTTGCTTACGGAGCTGGAAATCGATGCGGTCACGGCAAACGTGCCGGTGCGCTCTTTATCCGGCGGCCAGCATACGCGCCTGCTGCTCGGGCGCGCTGTGCTGCGCGACCCCAATTTGTTATTGCTGGATGAGCCGGGCAATCACCTTGATCTGCCTTCTCTGTTATGGCTGGAGGCGTTTTTGTTGCGCTGGAAAGGCGCGTTCGTGCTGGTTTCACACGATCAGCGCCTGCTGGACAAAGTAACGCAGCAAAGCTGGATTTTGCGTGATCGTACCCTGCATTGTTTTGAACAGCCTTGTTCGGCGGCGCTGCAATCACTGCACGATGCCGATCAGGCGGCACTGGCACGCCGTCAGGCCGAGCAAGGTGAAATCGACCGTATCGCCGCCAGCAGCAAGCGCCTCGCGATCTGGGGGCGCACCTATGACAATGAAGACCTGGCACGCAAGGCCAAAGTCATGCAAAAACGTGCAGACAGGCTCAAGCAGGAGCAGACAGTCGTCACCGAAGGTGTGCCGTGGCGTCTGCATTTGCGCGGGCAATCGTCCGCAGCCAATCAACTGCTGCGCATGGCGCAATTGCCTGTCAGGGCGGCACCTGATCTGGATGTCTTGTTTCAGGTTGATCAGTTTGCTGTCCGGCCTGGCGACAAGATCGCACTGCTTGGTGCCAACGGCACTGGCAAATCGTCTTTACTGCGCATGTGCTGGCAGGCGATGGAGGCGAGGGCGGATGCGGATAATGCGATGCAAGGCATCCGCTTTCATCCGACTGTCGATATCGGTTATTACGACCAGTCTTTGCAGCAACTGGACAGCCATGCCAGTCTGACCGATGCGCTGTATCCATTTGTCGCGCATCTGGAGCAGGCCAGAACGGCGCTGGCAAGACGGCAGGCGTTGATTTCTGCCGGCTTTCCGTATCATCGGCATCAGCAAATCGTCGCCTCGTTAAGTGGTGGTGAAAGAGCGCGTTTATTGTTTTTGGCACTGTCCCTGGCGAGTTATCACTTATTGCTGCTGGACGAGCCGACCAATCATCTTGACCTGCAAGGCAAGCGCGAACTGGCCTTGTCGCTGGCCGAATTTGAGGGTGGTTTTCTGATGGTGTCGCATGATCGCGATCTGATAGAGCAAAGCTGTCGCGAGTTCTGGCTGGTACGTGATGGACGGCTGGAAAAATGGCTGGATGCAGAATCCGCGTACCAGCGCCTGTGGGATGGACGTGCCAATCAGAAAACGCTCACGCCGATGCATGCGCTCGGCGAATGCCGTGACAGTGAAACTTCATCCGACGTCATTGTTGAGCAGAACATCATGGAGCAAAATCTGCAACGCTTGTGCGATCTGGAAGCCTTGCTGGACGCTGATCTGGCGCGCAAACCGCGTCATCAAAAGCCTCAGCAGCAGGCGCTTTGGCAGCAAGAAATCCGGCAGTTGTATGCCGAGTTAAAGCTGGATTGACGTTCGATGGAACACTGGAGATTCCATTTGAAAATGCCGCGACCGATATGCAAGCCGGTGCCGGTCGCGGCGTAATTTTCAGATGTGTTCATTGCACCTGCTGCGCTCAATGCGAACGCATCAGTTCGGCAACCTCATGAAAAAGCTGGTGGATGGTTTTTTGGGATTGGTGCGGCAGCCACAATGCGACGGAGTTCACTGGAAACACGACCGGCGTTGCTCCCGGCATATACAGCACCGGTGTTCTGCCGTTACGGTCTTCCAGCGTTGCCCAACTCGCGCCGGTTGCCATTGCCAGCGCATCGCCAAAGCTAATATCCAGTGCATGCACATCCTCTTTGCTGAGTGGTTTGTCGTGATGCAGTAGCACGATCTGATCAATGTTGCGCAATGTCGCTTCCACACTGTCATCCTGGTTACGTGTCGCACTGGCACAGTGATCGCGCACCCATTGGCGTTGCTGTTCCAGTTTCAGCATGTCCGCAGTGGACAGATATTGCAAAGATTGTTTGTCAGGCAGCACATGCTTCTGCGTCGGATTTTTCCCCGGCAGCAGGCGATCCAGATAGGCCCACGCGATGCCGGCAACCAGACCTGCCGTATGCGCCCAATTGGCGATGTGCCCTAGCAAACCTGTCCAGCACAAGACAAACCACGCCAGCATCATGGCGATGGTGTTTTTTTGTAAGTCCTCACTGAAGTGCGCATCGTAACGTCCGCGTATCCAGATATAACCAAACATGCCGTATAGCACACCAGACATACCGCCAAAGAATTGCGAATGCGTCATCTGATACTGCGCAAGATTAGAAGCGCATC
>JAGWUK010000578.1 GCA_028868455.1 Burkholderiales bacterium
TTGAAGAATATTTTTTGCGTTGTTGTTGCGGCAAGCTGCATCCTTGAACGCCAAGCTAACCCATACGATGGCAGGAAAAAGGAAATACGGTATTGCAACCGTCATCCACGCCGAAAACCCGGAAACCGTGTTGCTTCTGACATGATTTTGCATCCACACTGACAACAATCAACCCTGCGCTTTTGCGCGCAAGCGTGTACGATGCTGCTCCTGCCTACATATTGTGAGAATTTGACTTGTCGCTACCTGAACACGAACTGACCGACGACTTACCAGACGAAAACCTTCCCGTCCGTGAGGCGCGTTTGTGGATTGATAAAGGCTGGACAGCCAGAGTCATTAAAAATGAAGAAGATGAAGGCTGGGCCGTCGCCATGATCAAGGATGGCGAACCAGAACCAGCGCTGGTTGGCCCGTGGACAATGGGACGCGATAAAAAAAATCCAAAACCGCTCGATGCCAATGCCTTTGGCACACTGGTCAAAACCGCATCAGAAGTGATACGCCGCCATGAACAGCAATTGCACGCTCAGTTCCACAAAAGTTTGATGGTCAGCACGGATACAGCGGATTTTCGTATCAATCTCGATATTGTCCCGGATGAAGACGATCCTTATGCGTGGTTAAGCGCGTCCGATGCTGATCAGGTGGAAATAGCCAAAGTCAGGGTACGACCAAACTATGTACTTAACCAGAAGAATGCGCGCCTCTGGATAGAAAACGATTTTCGACGTCCGGACTGACGCAAAACTGCCCTTATCAGGTGTGGCAACGCAGCAGTGTCTGCCTCTATTTTGCGCCAGTCTTACACTCAGGATGCGGAGACCAGATTACCGTCCACAACCCTGACATGATCGCCAGAGCGCCATTCTGTTGACGATGGGTGGAAAGTTCGGATATGTCCGTTTTCCATCCTGACGCGCACTTCATAGACGGAGTTGGTGCGTGTGCGTTTTTCTATCGCGTTTCCGGCAAAACCGCCGCCTACCGCGCCTGCCACAGTCGCCAGACTACGACCATTGCCGCCACCAACCTGATTTCCCAACACGCCGCCAAGTACCGCACCGGCGACGGCACCAAGGCCGCTTCCCTGAGCAGCAGGTTGCTCATAGTGCCGTACGGATTCGACGACGCCACAGCTTTCGCAGACCGGTTGAACATACGTACTCCTGCCAGGTTCATGCTTGCTGGCGATGTGCTGTTGCGCCCTGCCTGTGTCCGCGGTCGCCACTTTGACAGCACTGCTGGATCTCGTAGCAGCTGGCAAACTTTCTGCCGCAACTGATGCGCTGCTGGCATTGGTTATATCGGTAGCCAGCGAAGCTGCAACGGGCGTATCAGTTTTAGGCGCACTGTTGGACGTCGGTAATATACCAGTCATGGCAGCGACACCAACCAGACTCACGGTGATGACCGATGCCGCCGCCGCGGCCATCAATGGGTGCAGTCGTTTGCTTGTTTGAATTTCAGACATGGGATAGTCCTTTCGTTTAAATAGTTTTTGTACCACGTAATCTATTTAACGTCAGTTAGCTACCGCAGTTGACGATAGTGGATGTTTCAGTCGTAAGCAGGTGTAACGACCGCGGCAACCGTTCACGGACTAAATACACCCTGTTTTGTGCAATACAGGCGAATGAGAGTGGCTCCGTATGACGGTGAAAGTCACGGAAAAATGATAAAGAGTTGCATCACGACCATGGCGCTTTGCCACTCGGCCAGAATCAGGGGGAGGATGAGCACAAAACGGCGCTGGAAAAACATGGCGACGCAGGCGGTAATCGTACTGCCTGGAACCGTAATACCGCTGGAGCGGGCTTTGCTTGAATTTTGCGTATCAACAGAGAATGTTACAACTTCGGTCAGATGAAGGCGTTGACGTGCACGCAAACAAGCAATGTTTACATCAACGCCATCAAACTGTGGGAGTCCTGCTGTACAGGATTGACATAAAATGATTCCAGCAAGGAAAAACGCCGAAGGCGGCACATGCCATAAAAATCGCACAACTCGGAACGCCTCTCCTGCCGGATCGGTTTTGCGTTAATCCTATTTAATCGATTTTCAGTTTTCTCGCACCACTGGCCGGTTGTTTTTTCGGTAGAGACAGTGTCAGCACGCCATTATCATATTTCGCGCTGGCCTCGGCCACATCGACATCAACAGGTAACTGGAAGCTGCGCGAGACCTGGCCGAAATAGCGTTCACTGCGCAACACTTTCTGATCTTTGCCGGTACTGTCTTCCTGTTTGATTTCTGCTTGCAGCGTCACGATATTACCGTCTAACGAGACATGGATATCGTCCTTGCTGACGCCAGGCACTTCAGCATGCACGGTGTAATCTTTATCGGTTTCTTTGACATCAATCCTGATCTGGGCAGGACTAGGCAAAGGATCGCCATGCAAAGGCTTGACATAAAAGCCGGGAACAACATCGCGGAAAAAATCGTCGAACAAATTACCGCGTGGGATTAACGAACTCATTTCCATCTCCTTTTCAGTTAAATTGGATTTCCATTCATTCTTCCGGTAGCGATGCAACGTCCATATGCCCGAATCGCCTTGTTTGCTTTACCTGCGTTGCCACACTTTGCCGAAATGATGTATGTCAATCTTGTGAAAAAATGTCAGTCGATGCCGTGCATCAGGCAAACAACGCATTACTCGTTTTCCCCACTCCGGGCAGACGCAGACATCCGCCT
>JAGWUK010000579.1 GCA_028868455.1 Burkholderiales bacterium
GGTAACGTAACATCAGTTCCGGGCGTACGCACAGCTTCTTGCTGACGCTTCCCATACTCGCTCAGCTCTTTAGCATCCTTGATCGTGGTCTTCGCTTTGGTTGGACTAGTTAAGACGCGTCTCCAACTAGTCTGCGCACCGTCATCCAACTGGTCGATCAAACTACCGGGGATAAATCCAGTTGCCTCCAAACTTACGCCTTTGGCTGCATATTCCATTTCATTACTGGTCGTCTCACGAACGCGCAATAGGCGTATGTCGCTTGGCTCAAAGTGCTTCCCTGTGGCTTCGCTAAAGGCACCAATATAAGGGCCAAAAGCCACAGCAATAGCGTCAAGGATCGATGTCTTGCCCGCACCATTCGAGGCAACGAGTACGGTGAGCCTCTCGTGAAACTCTACGTCAATCGAGTCAAAACAGCGGTAGTCTTGTAATCTCAGTTTTGTAATATTTAGGTTTGGCATTAAGCCTCCGATTTTTTTATGAGTTCGCCTAGATCGAGATTGATGCTAGCTACCGCCCAGTCAGGTTCTTGAGTAAAAGGATTACGAACGTAATACGGCCCTTCGTGCTTTTCGCCATCGACCAATACGATAGCAAGCAGGAACTTGTCCGCTTGGTTCAGACCGTATAGCACTTCATTGCGAGTCACTGTGATGGTGCTCTGCCCCTTGGCTCGTCCCTTGACTTCGATATGGCGAGAAATCGGCAACTTGCCATCCACCGAAGGCGGCAGACTGGTCAAATCCCAACCGCATTTTTCTGCTGACACATCAATCACGCGATGGCCGCGAGCCTCTTCGTTTTCCCGCACTACGCGCATGGCAACCTGCTCCACTCGTGAGCGGGCTTGTGCATCCACTGTCCAGCCGGGTTCCCCTTTACGTTGCGCCAATAGTCCAGCCGGTATAACCAACGCGCCGCCCGCCACTACCGGTGTTGCAGATGTAACGTGCCGGAACGTTTCCAGCTCTTTTGTGCGGCTGTCCAAGCGGGCGCGTAGATCGTCAATCGTGCGACCGACATTATCTATCGACAGCCGAACATCTTTGCCTGCGACCAAGTCTTCCTTGAGCTTAATTTCGCGGTCAGACCAATAGTTAATTTCCTTGACCAACCGCTCATGAACCGCATTAAGCGTCTTGGTCACAGTTCGCTCACGGCGACCTTTGACTTCCTCAAAATGCTCAGGCACAAGATGCGTCGATGCGTGGATCAAGGCCAATTGCTCAAGGTTCTGCGCAGGGTTTCCAGTGAGCCACGGCAAGTCAAGCACGTCTTTAATCAGCGCAAATTCATCGGCTTCAACAGGGCGCAAATCGAGGTGGGGTGCCCAGCCGGCATTGATCGGCGTACCTTGCTGGTCAATCTCAACAAACTGCATGCGTCGGGAGGCGACTTTGCTGGTATCAGCTCCTTCTTTGACCGCATGGTCGATGATAAACATCACCTTTGGAGTCAGGCTATCGTCATTCGGGTCAACCAGAACGGCGCCTTGCTTGAGTTTGGCACGGTGCGCTTCCAACGCCATGTCGGTTACAGCCTGCATCAAAGGATGACCAGGATGAATCAGGCTAGCCATAGGTGCTGAAGTGCGTCCAAGCAAACGAACATACTGTTTCTCGAAACAGACTCGCTCATAGCGCCGAAGTACGGGCTCTGTATTACGCCGATCACGCCCTGTCAATTGACGATCACGCTCTCGAATTGCCGCTGGTACGTGTGTAATCTCCCAGCGCCCTGGCTCGCGTTGACGCAATTCACCGTCCATCAGCTGGAAGGCCTGATTGAAGAATGAGCGAATGAAATAAGGCTGGAGTTTGCGCGCCTCGGCCTTCTCCATTTCTTCCTTGATGGCGAAAAGGCGGTTTTCGTCCATCACCTCTTCGCAGAGTGCGTTGCGGTTGATAATGGTGCGCAGATGCTCGGTATCCAGCGCGCCCTCCACCTTTTTCAGAAGCCGGGCGCGAATTTGCGGATCATCGCCGTACCGGATTGCCTCAATCAACAATTCCCGCAAACTCTTATCTTCAAAAACTTCACCCAAAATGTCGAATACTCGACCACCCAATGCAGCACGTTCGATTTCGAGCTTGTCAAGCAAACGCTGAAAAACATCGCCCTCGCGGGTTTCTGCCGCAACGATATTCCAAAGATGACAGACTTCCGTTTGTCCGATGCGGTGGATACGTCCGAAACGCTGCTCCAAGCGATTAGGATTCCACGGAAGGTCGTAATTGACCATCAGGTTTGCGTTCTGAAGGTTGACACCCTCACCTGCGGCATCTGTAGCAACCAGCACACGTACAGCAGGATCGTTGCGAAACAACTCCTGCGCTTTGCGCCGCTCTTCGCGCTTGACGCCACCATGAATGACAACAACGGCTTCTTCGCTACCAATCAGACCACGAATTTTGGCAGTCAGATAATTCAGTGTGTCGCGATGTTCGGTGAAGATGATGAGCTTGCGTTGATGTCCGTCAGCATCACGCATTTCTGGCGTGTTCTGCAATAACTTGGAAAGTTCATCCCACTTGCGGTCATTGCCCGAATGAACCAACTCACGCGCTAGTTGCTCCAAGTCTGTGAGGATCACAATTTCAGCCTCAAGCTCTTGAATGGTCTGAGCCGCAGTGGCTCGATCGGTGATTTCGTTCTCGAATTCCTCGTAGGCTTCGGCGGACAAATCATCTTCCG
>JAGWUK010000580.1 GCA_028868455.1 Burkholderiales bacterium
GCCCTTATAAACCAGCGTGCGGCAGGAGACAGAAACCGGGTAATAGGTGCGCGCCTTGGTGCCCAGCACCTCTAGAATGCGGTTAGACACCACCTTGCGGCACACAAACAGCTTGCGCTCAAAATGCGCCTCATCGCGAATCGTGGGGCCACGGCCAATAAACACCTGACGGTGCATCGGTTCCGTATCTTTCACTGAATAGCCCAAAACAGATGAGTTCACAGGCACATCGCGCCAGCCCAGAACCTTCAGGCCCTCTTCGCGCGCCGTTTCCCACCAGATGCGCTCAATATCTTGGCGATAAATCGGCTCGCGCGGCATAAACAAAAAGCCCACGCCATATTGCCCGGCCCCCGGCAGCTCAAAGCCCAAACGCTTGGCCTCTCCTGAGAAAAAATCATGCGGAATCTGAATCAGAATGCCAGCGCCATCACCGGCCTTGGGGTCAGCGCCCACAGCGCCGCGATGCTCAAGATTCTTGAGGATCAGAAGACCCTTAGCAACAATGTCATGGCTCTTCTTGTTGTTGATATTGGCATAAAGACCAATGCCGCAGGCATCATGCTCATTGCGGGGGTCATAAAGCCCATGGGCCTCGCGCATGCCTTCAGGCAACATCACAGGTGCGTTCATGATCTTTACTCCTCTAAATAGGACAGCTATGCTGACTTATCTTTTATGCCATGCGAGAGGCTATGGCGCAAGTAAAGATTCATTTTCAAGCAAAAATCGAAATATTATTGCGCAAACAACCTCCCTCCCCTGCTTCAGGGGAGGGCCGGGGTGGGGCCGGTCAACCCAAACTCAGATCAACTTGCCCTGTGTATCCGGCGTTTCCTTGGCCGCTTTTTTAAAGCCTTCGCTAAAGCCAAAGGGATGCAGCAATTACCTTGCGTCAAACTGCTGCTGTGCCACCTGCATCTGTCGGGCATGAACTTCCACCCAATTCCAGATCGCGCAAACTTCTTTGCCCAGTGAATGCCCCAGTGCAGTCCGGCAATATTCGACATTGGGCGGAATGACGGGGTGCACAGTTCGTGGTGACGGTGCTGCTTGTATCGCTCAGCGCAACGCCGAGCCGGCCAGACAGAACTAAGTTAGAATGGCGTCGGTTGATCAAACAACTCTATAAGCTTATGTTCTGTCAACCTTTCAATTATAGGATATAAATCCCAAATAGGAGAATTACAAGCTTCTGCAATTTCAAGCAACGACTTAGTCCCATCAGACCATGTTATGAGATCCATCATGAGTCTGACGTCAGTCCCACTAGTTTTAGTTGATAGAGTAGGATATAAACCTCGTTTACCTAATTGCGGCTCTCCGAGGACAGTCACTCTTGGAAATGAATTTTTCTCAATGGCTTCGATAGCTCGCGTCAGAGCGGTAAAACCACCCTCAAGCCCTACTGGTGTAACTACATTTACTAAGTCGTCGAGGGAGGTATGGTACTCATCATACTTGCCATATTTTGTCCTCATTATTGAGGCAATTGGCAAATCCACCCCTGGGGCGCAATATTGCCTTTCATCACTCCCCCGATCAGTCCAACTATATGACTTGAATGTTGGGCAGATGTGTTTTAGGCAATGCTTAGCTACCACGTCACTTATGGTCATTCCATCTCTTGATGGTAAGTAAGAATAATCACGATCATCACCAATACAAGTAACGTTGAAACCGGCAATTACATGCGACTTTAGATGACTCAAGTTTTTACTTAGATAAGTTATCGAGCCGATGGTTTCTGGTATGAAGACAATCCTATAACTATATTTATTTTTATCTCTGCTTCCAATCCAATCGGCAATATGCGCAGTTACGGCAGGTCCAGATAATTCGTTGTTTGCCATGGATGGATGGCAAACATACGTTGAAATAAAGATCTCTTTGTCTGATTCGCCCGCTATGAAAAGCTCACCATAAGTCAGGGACCCCTCAAATAAATCGGTGTCGACAAAGACTTCATACTCCCCGACCTCAAGCGAGTCGCGTTCAATCTGGGAAATACAAAATCCCCAACGTTCCTTATAGTAAGAGGTAATATATGGAATCGCAAAAGGCTGATCTGGCAATGAATAAAGGTGGCCCTGTAATTCGTCTAAAGTCATTTTTCTATGTACAGGCGTGCTGTACCCAACCAAATGAAGATTATTGGTTTTGAAATCGCAAATCTTTTTACCAGATTGGTCAACTATGTAGGCATCACGGACTCTCCACTCTCTAGGAACAACCCAATCAAAAACCCTTGTTCCACTTGCGACCTCATGATTTTGAAGGTCTGGAATGACTTCCTTCAATATTTCTAGTGTTTGTCTAACTCCATCACCAGTAATACTGCGATTGATGTTCCAGAGTCTTGTTGCGAGTAGATGAATTTTATTGCCGACTGTCATTTTTTACCTTCGAGAGAATAAAGTTTCCCCAATGCCAATCCCTGCTCGATAAGGCTCTCTACAAATTCAAACATTTGCCGACTTCTTACAACCCTAAGACCGGAGCCGGACTTTGGCTTATCTCCCTTATACAAACCATGCTGCCAAAGCAAATCTCCAGCTGGATTGACATCGGTCAACACTCCGCGCTCCAAATCTCTCACATAGAGTTTGTATGATCTTTCTTTCGAAATTCCGTCCCGACCTGTATATCCCGAAACGAAAGTTTTGAAGTAGCGGTAATCTACCCTTTTGACTT
>JAGWUK010000581.1 GCA_028868455.1 Burkholderiales bacterium
TATTAATCGCCCTCCCCTTCCTGAAAGCGGCGCCAGAGAGATATTGCAAGCAACGCGGGCATTCAATGCTATGCAAGCGCGGATACGGCAGCATATCGCGCAAAGAACGCATATGTTGGCTGCCATTACTCACGATTTACAAACACCTTTGACACGTTTGCGCCTGAGGCTGGAAAAAGTCGGGGACGAAGATCTGCGTCACAAACTGATAGAAGACCTGTCCAATATGCAAATGATGATCAGGGAAGGCCTGGATCTGGCGCGCAGCATGGATAGTAATGAAGCATTGACGGCATTGGATCTGGATTCGCTGGTAGACAGTGTTTGCACAGACGCCGTGGACGCCGGACAAAATGTGCAGTTCGAAGGCAGACCCGGTGTGATCGTGAATGCGCGGCCACAGGCACTGCGTCGCTGCCTGACGAATCTGATCGACAATGCTGTCAAATACGGACACTTTGCAAAAGTCAGTTTCGTCATGACGGCGCAAGCCGGCAAAAATTGGGTGCAGATACTGGTGCGCGATGGCGGCCCAGGTATTGCTCCGGATTTATTGGAAAAAGTGTTTGAACCGTTTTACAGGATTGAGACGTCACGCTCGCGGGAATCTGGTGGTACGGGTCTCGGTTTGACGATTGCGCAAAATATTGCGCAGCAAAATGGCGGAAATTTGCAACTGAAAAATTTGCCGGAAGGTGGCCTGGAAGCGTGTTTAAGTTTGCCCGTTCAGTTGAGTTAAATTTTTACCGGTATTGAAAATCTGAATTTCGTTCTTGTAAGCCTCATATTCCATGCGCCTTACAGGTCATTTTTGCCTGGAAAGTCGCATGGATATTGCGTTTTACTTTTGATTCGTATCGTTGATGATAGTGCTGTCGAGCGACAATCCTTGTTGTTGCAGCAGCGTTTCCAACGCTGGCAACAAGGGACCGAGCCTTTCATCAAGCACAGCACGCACGGTGTCGACGATGACCTGGGTACTACGCTCAATTTCGATGTTCAATTCAGCACCGACTTTTTTCTCAGCAAATACCGTCATGCGCAGTGTTTCAGGGATCAGCCAGACTTCGAACCAGGCTTCTTCACGGTTGACTTCGGCAATGGTCAGGCTGGCACCGTTAATTGCAATATAGCCTTTGGCAAAGATGTAGCGCAGCCATTGCGGAGGTACCGCAATACGGATGACGAAATTATTTTCCAGTTCCCGGATCGCTGCGATGTGGGCTTTGAAGTCAACATGGCCGGACAAAGGATGGCCGCCGATTTCGGCACCGTCTTTTGCGGCGCGTTCGACGTTGACATGGCCGTGCTGAGTGTAAGCGCCCAGCGTCGTGATATTCAGGCTCTGTTGCATGACATCGAACTCGGCAGCGTCAGCACCATGCAAAGCCGTGACTGTCAGGCAGACGCCATCCACGGCGACACTGGCACCAATCTCCAGCTCGTTGGCAAATCCTTCCGGAAATTTCAGTGTAAAAGTACGCAAACCCGTTTTGTCATGAATATCCGCGATGCGGGCTACTCCTTGCACGATGCCAGTAAACATAAGAAGTGTTGTCGTTGTGTTGAAACAGCCGTGATTGTAAAGCAAGCAGTGTCAATCCGCGTTGGCCAACGGTATATCGACCGTAAAGGTGCAGCCTTGCCCTGGTACGCTGTCACAGCGCACGCCGCCACCCAGCGCTTCGCTGAGCTTTTTGACGATGAATAATCCCAGTCCGCTGGAATGTTCTCCTGCCGTTGGCAGCGAAGACAGACGAACGAATTTCTCAAACAAATGCTCCTGATCTTGCCGGGATAATCCTGGCCCTTCATCGCGAATCGAAAATTGCCCGAAGTTGTCATGGCGACTGACACTCAGCCAAATATGTTTACCCAGCGGTGAATACTTGATGGCATTCGAAATCAGATTGTCCAGTAATTGTATGGTGGTATTCTGATCCGCCCTGATCAGGATATGTTCTTGCACAGCGACTTCCAGTTGCAAATCTTTGGCGGCCAGAGTCTCCTGATAATGTTGAATCACATCACGTGCCGCCTGCCCCAGATCAATCGCCTCCAGCCGGATATGCGGTTGCCCCGTTTCCAGTGCATTCACATCCAGCAAGTTGGAAATAATATGCATCATGCGCTGGCCGTTCTTGCTGATTCTTTGCAAATAATCGCTTTGCTGTTCTTCCGACAGCGTAGCATGTATTTTCTGCAATAACGCACTCATGCCGATGATACCCGTTAGCGGATTTTTTAAATCGTGTGCTGCAATACCGAGAAACTCATTTTTTTCTTTATCGAGTTTTTGCAGACGTGTTACCGCATCTGCCAGTTCGGACGTGCGCTGACGAACTTCGGCATCAAGCTCCTGTTCAGTGCGCTGCGAAATCGCCAATAACTGTTCTTGCGCTTTGGCGTGTTCTTTTTTGATAATGCTGATGCGCTCAGCCTGTGCCAGTGCCAATAAAATCACTTCTAGTGCCGACCCCAATTGAAAGCCATAGTCGGTCAACCAGCTCGGTTGCACGATGCCAAGATTACGCAGCGTGATCAACAGCGCACCCACTATCCATACTGACGACGCTGCAAATACGATGTATCCAGGTCGATAGCCGCGTATACCAGCCAGTAAGCAAATGGGTAATACCAGCAACATTTGTATGAAGGCGGCAATCTGTATGGCGGGGGCGATGTACCGATT
>JAGWUK010000023.1 GCA_028868455.1 Burkholderiales bacterium
ATTATAATTACTTTAACTTTATAAAAAATGCATTAAACTCAACTTCCAACAAGATCAGGATCGGTTTGGCACGGCAGCTGTCTCTACAGCGCTGGCGGTGCACGGTGACCGATCCACCGATCTGATAACCGCCTGGCAGGAGGTGCACATGGTGAAACATAGAGAGGTGGCCTCCGCCGTGATCAACGGCCTGCTCGGTTTGGTGAAAAAAGAGGCGCCACGCTTTGAAGAGCGCCGTCACTTTATCCGGCTCGTCATTGGCATCTCATTTTCCCTTGTACTGATTCTTGCCGTCGCCAATTATGCTTTCCTTGGTTTTCAGGGGCTGGGTATGATGCAGATCGCACTGGCGCTGTTTCTCCTGTTGCCAGCGACTATGCTGACACAGTCCGAGCATCTGATCCCCTGGACAGAATTCGCCATTGTCAGTTTCTGGATGGGGATCAGCCTCAGTGATGGCTGGTTCGGTGGTGCGCTGGGGAGCGGTATCCTCTGGTGCTACACCTTCCCGTTTCTGGCGTTCTGGGTTGCAGGTCAAAAAAACGGCCTGCGCTGGAGTGTCCTCTGGGTTATGGCGATGGCGCTTGTGTTGCGGGTCTCCGGCCATTTTACTTTTGGCTATGCTTATCCACAGGAATATATCGATCAGGTTATTCCGACGCTGGTGGTCTACGCTGTGCTGGCGGCTGTATTGAATTATCACCATACGTTGCTGCAGCAAAAATACCGTGAAGCGGCACGCGTTAAATCGGACAGTAGCGGCCCTTCTTTTGAGAAATTGCAATCGGTTGCGTACCAGGACACCGTCACCGGTCTGCCGAACCGTGAACGTCTGAAAGAAATTCTAAAGAACGAAATAGAAGCATCGCCAAACCGCAGTAATTCCCTGCTTCTCGTGCATATACGCCTGAAACGGATGTTTGAAACCTGCAATATCCTTGGCAACGAAGCCAGTGACAGGCTTGTGCGTTCGATTGCCAACACCATGATTGCCGCAGTCGGCTCGCGCGGCACTTTCGCCCGAGTGCGACGCGACGAGTTTGTCTGTATTTATCGCAAGCATTCCGAGGACAGCAATGCGACCGAAATCATCAAGGAAATCATGGGATTCCGGCTGGAATACAAAATCAATGATTATCCTGTGCACATTGAGCACATCATCGGCATTGCCAGCTATCCGGCGCATGCTACGGATGCCGAGACCTTGCTGAAAAAAGCCGAGCAAGCCATGCTACAGGCGCAATTTGCGAACATGAAACTGGCGTTTTACGACGAATCGCTGGATCAGCAATTTGTTCGTCGCCATGCCTTGTTTGGCCAGTTGAACAAGGCCCTGCATCAAAAGGGGTTGTGTCTGCACTACCAGGCAAAAATCGATCTGGCCAGTGGCAGGATCGTCGGTGTAGAAGCCCTGAGCCGCTGGCTGGATCCCGCCAGCGGGCCGATTTTGCCAGCCGAATTTATCCCGGTCGCCGAAGAATCCGGATTGATCAAACCACTGACCTTGTGGATGCTGCGCGAAGCCTTTGGACAAGCGGCTGCGTGGCGTGCCGAAGGGCTGGATTTGTGCTTGTCCGTGAACTTGTCAGCGCGCAGCATCGTTGATCCCGAACTGGTACCGGCGATCCAGAGTCTGCTGGAAGAATTTGACATGGCGGCCAACAAAGTCATGCTGGAATTTACCGAAAGCTCGTTCACCGAAGATCCCGAAGTGGCGATGGAAACGGTGCAGTATTTGCACGATCTTGGTTTCCGCCAATCCATTGATGATTTCGGCAGCGGCTATACTTCCCTGTCCTATCTGAAAAACCTGAAAGTCGATGAACTCAAAATCGATCCCGGTTTCATCCGCACACTGAGCAATGATCGCGGCAGCAAAGCGATTGTGCAATCGACGATACAACTGGCTCACAATCTGAATATGAAAGTCGTGGCGGAAGGTGTGGAAAACACGGCGACTGAACAGGACTTGCGCGCGCTCGGCTGCGACATCGGGCAGGGCTATTATTTCTGCAAGCCGATGCCGGCCGCCATCTTTGGCGAATGGGCGAAAAGCTGGTCAAAAAATCTGTCCGGGAACATTTCCCGTTAATTTCCAGTCTCTTGTCTGCCAGGCTGCATGCTCCCGCGTTAAAGACAGACCGTCGCACCTGTCGCTGTACCGCGAAGCAGTTGAGCAACCGATTAACCCTTCTCATCAAACGCACAAACGCAAATTGGTCCGGTCATGACGTCGATACGCTGGCGGGACATTTTGCCAATGTTGCCGGGCCAGCTTATGAAACTAATTCGCCTGTATTGCCGTGCCTGTCCATCTGTTCTGGCCATTTTTGGCAGCGTTGTCGGCGGGTTGTTGTGTTGCACACCGGCAGTGGCGCAAGACCTCAAAACCGTGCCGCCAACGCGGCTGATTTTTCCGCCTGCGTTTCCGATTCCTCCCATTCGTCCGATACTGGCAACGCCGGAAGCACGGATACCAGTGCGACTGGAATCCGCGCAGATTCGCACTGACATCAATGGCAGCGCAGCCCGCACCGTGATTGAGCTGCGCTTCTATAATCCGAATGACCGGATACTCGAAGGACAACTGGAATTTCCTCTGACAAATGGACAGCGCGTCAGCGCTTTTGCGCTGGATATCAACGGTCAGTTGCGACCCGCTGTTGCGGTCGATAAGGCGCAAGGGCAGCAGGTGTTTGAAGACATTACGCGCATGCGCGCCGACCCGGCTTTACTGGAAGTGACGCGCGGCAACCAATACCGAATGCGCGTCTATCCATTACCTGCGCGCGGCAGCAGGACAGTGCAACTCACGCTGGATCAGACATTAACGACGCAGGCCGGCAAGCATCCCGCACGGCCTTATGCCTTACCGCTGCAATTTGGCCTGGACGTTGGAAAACTCGACGCCAGCGTCACCGTGCATGGCGTACGCGCCGCCCACATTGCGCTCAATACTTTGCTGAGTGGTGCCCGCAAACTCGATGATGGCAAAGACACGATCGTGCAATTGCAGCGTCAACATTTCTCGATTGGCAGCAATCGTTTTGACCTGCAATTGCCGGTCAGCAGCGAGCTCGTGCGCAGTTATCAGCAATGGCAGGACAAACAATATTTTTATGCCGAAGTGCCGGTAACGCCGACGGCATCTTTCAGCGCACCACGTCCGCCGGTCAGGGAACTGGCGATTTTGTGGGATGCGTCCGGGTCCGGTGCCGAACGCGATCACGACCGCGAGCTGGCGGCGCTGGACGCGTATTTTGCCGATGTGAAGCAATTGCAAGTCAAATTGCTGGTGTTACGCGATCAGGCCGAGGCCGTGCAAAGTTTTACCGTACATCAGGGCGACTGGTCAGCTTTGCGTGCGGTCTTGCAAACGATGACCTACGATGGCGCAACCGACGGCAGTCATTTTGTCGTGCCTGCGGGAGCCGATCTGGCGTTATTGTTTTCGGACGGGTTGACAAACTATGGCGAGCAAGGTTTTCCGGCCAGCCCGGTCCCGATGTACGCGTTGCTTGCCAGTCGCAGCGCTGACCGTGCGGCCTTGCGTGCCGTCGCTGAAAACAGCGGCGGGCAATTGCTGGATGTGTCACAACGGACACCCGCCGAGCTGCGGCAGGCTATACGCTATCAGCAATTGCGGCTGGTGGCGCTGCAAAGCAATACGGCGACAGCACTGGTCGCGGAATCGGTGTATCCGGATCAGGGCAGGCTGCGCGTGGCTGGCCAGATGACCGCAGCCGAGGCCACACTGACGCTGATTTTACAAACGCCGCAAGGTAAGGAAATACGCCAGCAGGTCGCTTTGGCCATGCCCTCCGCCCCGAGCGATCAAGGGCAGGCGGCCGCGTTATGGGCCGGGCTGAAACTGGCGCAGCTGCAAGAGAATCCCGCGCTGCATCGCGCCGAGATCCGGCGCCTTGGCCATCAGTTCAATCTGGCGACACCGGAAACCTCATTGCTGGTGCTTGATAGCGTACAGGATTATGTGCGTTATGAAATCCTGCCACCAGCCGATCTGCAAGCCGAATACACGCGCTTGCTGGCACAGAAAACGCGCAGACTGCACGCAGATCACGGACAACATCTGGAAAAAATCGTCACGCGTTTTCAGGACAAGCAGCGTTGGTGGGAGAAAGACTTTCCCAAGGATACGCCGCCTAAACCGAAGCCTGAAGCCATCTATCCGGTACAAGCACGCGTCGCTGGCGGTATGCCGATGATGGAAAGCATGCCCGCTCCGGCACCGGCATTGGCCTTGCGCAACGAAGCTGTGGCAGACAGGATGGCACCTGACAGCGTGGCAAAGCAACGCGAAGAGCAACCCGGCGGCGCTGCGATACGCATGAAAAAATGGGAGCCGGATGCGCCGTATTACCGGCGTCTGCATGCCGCTAAAAATCAGGATTTGTACGCTATTTATCTCGATGAGCGCGGCGGCTACGTCAACAGCAGCGCTTTTTTTCTGGATGCCGCCGATCTGTTTCTGGAGCGCGGGCAAACCGCGCTGGGTTTGCGCATTTTGTCGAATCTGGCAGAAATGCAATTGGAAAATCGCCACATTCTGCGCCTGCTGGCGTATCGCCTGATGCAGGCAAATCAGGCGGCGATGGCGATACCTGTTTTGCAGCAGGTACAAGAACTCAGTCCGGATGAGCCGCAGTCTTACCGCGATCTGGGGCTGGCCTATGCCGCTGCCGGGCAAGCGCAACGCGCGATTGAGCAGTTGTGGCAAGTCATCGAACGCCCGTGGCACGATCGCTTTCCTGATATCGAATTGATTGCGATTGCCGAGATGAATGCCATCATTGCGCAACAAGCCCCAGATCATCCGCTGGACACCTCGCGCATGGATAGTCGCCTGCTGCGCAATCTGCCGCTGGATGTGCGCGCGGTACTGAGCTGGGATGCCGACAATACCGACATCGATTTGTGGGTGACCGATCCAAATGGCGAAAAAGCCTTTTATGCGCATCCGCTGACTTATCAGGGGGGGCGCATGTCGCGTGACTTCACCGGCGGCTATGGGCCGGAGGAATTTTCTTTGCGCCATGCCAAACCCGGCAAATACCGAGTCGAAGCCGAATTCTATGGTCATCGTCAGCAACTCGTGGCCGCCGCGACGACGCTGATGCTGAAACTGTCTACCGGCTTCGGCACGGCAGCGCAAAAGGACCAGATGGTCGTATTGCGACTGCAAGGCAAAAAAGATCGCGTACTGGTGGGCGAATTCGAGATCGCCGCACCGCCTGCTGCTGCACCAAAATAGTGATACTCCCCCTATGTATATTTTTGTGTCGCAATATCTGTGAGCGCATTGAGGACGTTGTAATAGAAAAATAGGGGAGTATATTTCAGGCCAGGTTTTTCGCTGCATGCCCGATGGATCAGAACTCGATCGGCAGGCTCCAGCTATTGGGAATCACATCGTGCCTGACTACGCCGCGCAACTGGTGGTGGCGCGCCAGCGTAGCCGGGCTCCAGGTTTTTTCCCAGCCAGGCGGATAAGGCAATTGCAATTCGTGGCGCTCCGGCAAACGCTGGCGCACAGCCATGACGGGCAAATACAGCGGCAGCGGAGTTTGCGGCGTATCGGCGCCGAGACTGTAGGCGTAATTGGGTAACAGGGCATCGCACACGCTGGCAAACCAGGCGGCGTGATCCTCGTCGCGCCCCAGAGCCTGCGCCAGTCCGGCCGGATCGAATTGCGCCAGCGCCTGCACCAGTTCCGCCGTGCTGGCGCCGGGTGCATCGCCCCAGCCGAGGACAGGATTGAAATTATAGTCAGCGCCAGAACCGTACCAGCCTTCGCGCCACGGTCTTTGCATCCAGTTGCGCGGGCCGGTGAACAATTGCCAGCGCCAGTGCAAACCGGAAGGCTTGGGCCAGCTGTACAAATACAATTTTTGATATCCGGCGCGATGCAATTCGCGCACCATCGCCATCAGGCGCGCATGCGGCATGCGCTCGGGCGGATCGCGGCGAAACAGGATCGCCTCGCCATCGGCATGCAGGATGTCATCGGTGGACAAGTTCAGATCCAGCGTGCGCTTTTCGTCACCAAACCGCGCAGCCACCCAGCCCGTCAACAAATTGACCGCCGTCAGCACACCGTAGCCGCGGTGGCGATGAAAAATCACAGTGCCGGGAGCAATTACTTTCATGGAAACGGACATTATGTTGAAGACGGGCGCACAACTGTTACAGCAAGGCTGACGCTGACCGACGGCAAGTAAAAGCGTCGCAGAACGGTTTTGCGCAAGTCCTTTTGTTGTGTCATTGTGCGAGCGCAACAGTGTAGCAGTTTTCACCCTGTGGGCTGGCGCGTTACAATGACGGGATTCAACCACAACACTATAACGAGACCATGACTCTGCGTATTCTTGCCACCGGCGGCACCTTTGACAAACACTATAACGAACTGGAAGGCAAACTGGCCTTTGCCGACAGCCATTTGCCCGACGTGTTGCAACGCGCGCGCCTGACCGTGCCAGTCGCACTGGAAGTCTGCATGCTGATGGATTCGCTGGAAATGAATGACAGCCACCGCCAGACGATTCTGCAGGCCTGCCAGAACGCGACCGAGAAGGCGATTGTCATCATCCACGGCACCGACACCATGCGTGAAACCGCCGAAGTGCTGGGCGCGGCCAAGCTCGACAAAACCATCGTTTTCACCGGCGCCATGATCCCTTACGAAATCGCCAATTCCGACGCCTTTTTCAATCTCGGCTTTGCTTGCGGCGTCGCGCAATTATTACCGGCTGGCGTGCATGTCGCCATGAATGGCAAAATTTTTGCGTGGGACAATGTGCAAAAAAACCGCGCCGCTGGCGTGTTTGACACCAAATAAGGACGCACACCATGAAGTCGCTGCTGGCTATCCTGCTACTTTGTTGTGCAACGCTGGGACAGGCAGCAGAAACCCGCTTTGATGCGTTTTACTTTTTCCAGTCTGAAAAAGTCATGCAGCAAAAGCAGGTAAATTTTGAAGAGCTGGCGCGCTACTCGCGCAAGATCCAGTCCGCCGTCTGGAAGGCATTAAAGAAAGCCCAAATGCCTGCCAGCGCCGGCTATCTGGTGGTCGCCGTGCGCTCCGATGGCGAAGTCGCCACCTGGCTGGACATGACGCCCGCCGTGCATGAATACTACGACAACCAGATTTACGACGCTGTGCGCAAAGTCGCACCGGTGCATGTTGAATCCGGCATCCTGGTATTTGCTGTCAAGATGGCGATCGACACGGCGGTCCATACGCGCAAATCCTTTCCCACGCCGCCCGGCTGGGACGACGCCAGAAAAAAACTCAACGACCCGGACAATATCGAAGAACTGGTCTTGTCGCTTTGGCCTGAATAGCTGCCAGCTACGAGCATCCACCAGAGATCAATGTGCTGCGACGATTTGTGCCAGCGCGGCTGACAGCGCCGCGCATTCTGCATCGGTGCCGATGGAAATGCGTAAAAACTGCGTTATCCTCGCCTGCTTGAAATGCCGCACGATGATGCCGCGTGTGCGCAATTGTTGTGCGATATCGACCGCATCCATGTTGGCATGACGCACAAAAATAAAATTGCTTGCGGATGGCAAGACCTCAAAACCGAGGGTTTGCAAATCAGACGCCAATTGCGTCCGCGAAGCGATCACCGCCTGGCAGGTTTGTACAAAATACGGCTGGTCTTCAAAAGCCGCAATCGCGCCGGCGACTGCCAGACGATCCAGCGGATAGCAGTTAAAACTATTCTTGACGCGGTTCAGTCCTTCGATCAACTCCGCATGCCCGATCGCCAGCCCGACGCGCAATCCCGCCAGCGAACGCGATTTCGATAAAGTCTGCACCACCAGCAAATTCGGATAACGATTAACCAGCGCAATTGCTGATTCGCCACCAAAATCCACATAGGCTTCATCGACCAGCACCACCGAATCCGGATTGTGTTGCAGCAGCCATTCTATGCGCTCCAGCGCCAGCAATTGCCCGGTGGGCGCATTCGGATTGGCAAAAATAATGCCGCCATTAGGACGGACATAATCTTCCACCGCAACGCGGAATTGCGCATCCAGCGGCACCGTTTGAAAATTGATTTCATACAAGCCGCAATAGGTCGGATAAAAACTGTAAGTGATATCCGGAAACAGCAAAGGCTGTGTCTGTTTGAAAAACGCCTGAAAGCATAGCGCCAGCACTTCGTCTGAACTATTGCCAACAAATACCTGCTCTGGCGCCACCGCATAATACCTGGCGATGACCGCACGTAGCTGGTCGGAACCCGGATCGGGATACAAACGCAAATCGCCGTTGCACGCCTCGCGTATCGCTGCCAGAACGGCGGGCGAAGGCGGATAGGGATTTTCGTTTGTATTCAGCTTGATCAGCTGGGCGATCTTCGGTTGCTCGCCGGGGGTGTACGGCGATAAATTGTGTACCAGCTTGCTCCAGTATTGGCTCATGGTGAGATCAGTTTATCCGGTTGAAATAAAGGCAAAAATGCTCAGAAATACTCAGATCTGCAGCCGTCTTCCCGATGCGTCAGCGACGCGCTCTGTGCTTAGGTCGGCGTATTCAGATTAGCGTTAACACGTTGCAGCAAGGCGAATAATTGCGCCTGCTCTTGCTGCGCAAAACCCGCCAGCGCCTTGCGCGTCAGGTGTTTTGCCTGCGTATGCAATTCCTGCAGGATTGCAGTGCCGTCTGCCGTCAGTGTCAGCCGCACATTACGTCTGTCCTGCGCATCGGCAATCGCGTCAAGCAGGCCGCGTTCGCGTAAGCCTTTGATCAGGCGCGCAAGCTGCGCCTTGTCGCGCCCAGTGTCGCGCGCCAGATCGCTCTGCGTGGCGCTGGCGTGACGGGCAAAATAATTCAGCACTTTGCTTTCCATATGTGTGATGTCATGCGGCCCGTCGCGCAACGCCTGATATTGCTGCGAGCGGTACTGATGCATCACCGTATGAATTAATTCCAGCACATCGTGATTCCCTGAATCACAAGAATGGTTGACATTGTCATTTGATTTGCGCATTATAGTGGATATTGTCAACTAATTGAAAGACAGAACAACTATGAGTATAGTTCCTTCCATCAGCCGCGTACAACGCGTCCGCCACGAACTCAAGATCCGTGAATTACAGGTTGTGCGCGCAGAGACGCTCAGTCCGCACTTTCGCCGCATCGTTTTCAGCGGCGACGATCTGGCAGGGTTTATCAGCGCGTCATTTGACGATCACATCAAACTGATACTGGATAGCAGTGACGGCGCATCGGTACGCCGCGATTACACACCACGCCACTATGACGCTGCGCGTCAGGAACTGGCGCTGGATTTTTGCCTGCATGAAGCGGGTGCAGCATCGGACTGGGCGGCGCAAGCGTCCGCTGGCGACATGGCAAGCATCGGCGGCCCGCGTGGTTCGTTCGTGATTCCGCTTGATTACGACTGGCATTTGCTGGTCGGTGATGACACCGCCCTGCCCGCCATTGCCCGCCGGTTAGAAGAGTTGCCAGCCGGCGTCAAGGCCGTCGTTGTGTTGCACATCGCCGACACCGCTGATCGTCGCCTGCCAGCGACGCGTGCAGAGCTGACCGTGCACTGGTGTGATCATGCAGACGCAGTGCTGACGCAAATGCAGTCCATCGCCTTGCCCGATGGCGAAGGTTATGCCTGGTGCGCCGGTGAGGCCAGCATGGTCGCCGCAGCACGAAGGATTTTGATCGACGAAAAACACCATCCGCGTAGCGCCATCCGTGCTGCCGCCTATTGGAAACGAGGCAGCAACGGGCATCATGAAAATCTGGATGACTGAATTCGCGGGAGCGTAACAAACAGGGCATGACGGGGATACCTTCCTCGCGTGTCCTGCCAGCGAAATCCAGAGATGCGGTCGCCACCTCCGCATTCGCGTGAAATAGCTTGCGCATTATTTTAATAATAGTTACCATGATAATCAAATTTGTTTAACGGAATTTCCACCTGGTACGACTGATTGCATCAACGATGAGTACCTGGCCGGTGACGCCTGAAAGGCTGGCGTATCGGGACGATTTTGTGGAAATCCAAATTCATAGGAGGCGCAACGGATGCACAACGCAAAAAACAATTTCGATTCCTCACGCACGGCCATCGTCTTCATCGAATTTCAAAAAGAATGGCTCTCCGCTGACGGAAAATTATTCGAGCACCTGATCAAAGACAAGGCGGCGGCGACCAGCGCAGTACGCCATGCAGAACAGATTCTCGCCGCCGCACGCAGACACGGATGGAGCATCGTCCATGCCGGTCTGGATTTTCGCAACGACCGCCACTATCGATTATTTGGGGGCGGTGATGGCGTGCTGGGCTTGCGCGCAGCGATTCCACATGCAGGCACCTGGACTGGCGCCGGCGCAGAATTTGTGGCGCCATTCGTTCCGCAGGAAAACGAATTCGTCGTCGCCGGACGTTCGGGCGCCAGTGTCTTAAAAAATTCCACACTGGATCCGTTTCTGCGCAATAACCGCATCGATACCTTGATACTGGCGGGTTTCGCGACCCATGTCTGTGTCGAATCGACGCTACGCGAAGCGCATGACATGGGGATGAACACCTGGGTCGCCAGCGATGCGTGCGCGGCATTTACCACAGCGCAGCATGATTATTTTATGGAAAATATCCTGCATCATTTCGGCGCAGGTATCACGACCGAAGCATTATTAGCGCAAATGGAAAAAGGAGCATAAGCATGTTTTTCCTCAAGGAACTACCGGACAGAAAAACGCTGGAAACATACCAGCAACGTTTTCCGGAAATGCATCTGGAGAATGTGGAGGCAGCACTCACCATGCTGAAACAGGCGAGCGTCCTGATGCGCGAACTGGATAATTATTTCGCCAGCCATGACTTGTCGCAGCTACGTTATCTGATCATGGTCGTGCTGGATAGAGAACAGAAAAAACAGGGATTAATGGCCAGCGAAATCGCCGAACGACTTGATGTATCCCGGCCAGTCATGACCAGAACCCTGCAAAATCTGCTCGCTGAAAAACTACTGGAAACCGACGAGCACGGCGAGGACAAACGCGCCAAACTCATCAGTCTGACTGCGCGCGGCAGAAAAAAACTCCACCAGGTGTTACCCGGTTATTACCGTCTTATCGATCAATTCATGCGTGAACAACAGGCGACGTAAATCCCGCAAACGCACGTCAGTTCCGGATTAAAACCGACGTGCTACGGCAGGGCTTATGCGATCAGCCCGTCATCCTTGAACATGCTCTTCAAGCCGCGCAAGGCCTGGCGAATCCGTGCCTCGTTTTCGATCAGCGCAAAGCGCACAAAGTCGTCGCCGTATTCGCCAAAACCAATGCCTGGCGAAACGCACAGCTTGGCCTTTTCCAGCACCTGCTTGGCAAATTCCAGTGAGCCAAGATGACGATAATGATCGGGAATCTGCGCCCAGATATACATCGACGCTTTCGGTTTTTCGACCATCCAGCCGATATCGTGCAAGCCTTTGACCAACACGTCGCGGCGCGCCTGATAGGTGTCGCGGATCTGATGCACGCAGCTTTGATCGCCCTCCAGTGCAGCAATCGCGGCCACCTGCACCGGCGTGAAGCTGCCGTAATCGTGATAGCTCTTGATACGCGCCAATGCGGACACCAGTTCTTTATTGCCGACCATGAAGCCGATGCGCCAGCCTGCCATGTTATAGCTTTTCGACATCGTGAAAAATTCCACCGCGACATCGCGCGCGCCTGGCACTTGCATGATGGACGGCGCTTGCCAGCCGTCGTAAACGATGTCGGCATAGGCAAGATCGTGCACCACCAGAATATTGTGTTCCCTGGCGAGTT
This sequence comes from Burkholderiales bacterium, assembly GCA_028868455.1. GTDB lineage: Bacteria > Pseudomonadota > Gammaproteobacteria > Burkholderiales > Burkholderiaceae_D > Undibacterium. Next base: position 11,834 of record JAGWUK010000023.1, read on the forward strand.
TGACGACGCGTTCGAAGAATTCCAGTTCTACGCATTGCGCAGTCGGATTCGACGGAAAGCCGAAAATCATCATTTTCGGTTTCGGATAAGTTTCGCGTATTGCTCTTTCGAGTTCGGCGAAAAAATCCACGCCGGGACTCATGCGTATCGAACGGATATCGGCGCCAGCTATCACGGCACCGTAAATGTGGATAGGGTAGCTGGGGTTCGGCACCAGTACGGTATCGCCTTTATCCAGCGTCGCCAGCATCAAATGCGCAAGACCTTCTTTCGAGCCTATCGTGACGATGGCTTCGCTGTCGGGGTCGATGTCAACGGCATAGCGATCGCGATACCAGCGCGAGATCGCACGACGCAGACGCGGGATGCCTTTTGAGGCCGAGTAGCCGTGGGTATCGGGGCGCTGCGCGACTTCGACGAGCTTGTCGACAATATGCTTAGGTGTGGCGCCATCCGGATTGCCCATCGACATGTCGATGATGTCTTCGCCACGACGGCGCGCTGCCATTTTGAGTTCGGCAGTGATATTGAAAACGTAAGGAGGCAGACGATTGATGCGAGCGAAGGAGAACTGCGGCCTGGACGTAGCAACGCCCTCACCTGCTGAACCCCGGCCCGGCGGAGTTAATGTGTCGGTCATAATCAAAATAAATTGTAGGGTGACGTAACGCCCGGAACCGTCCGAGCGACGTGGCGCCAAAGCTTCTTGTGAAAGCCGGCAACCGTATTGATTGTAACCAGCGCCGCGCATTCCGCACAAGTGCTATTTGTGACGGACCGGCACGGCGATGATGGCAGGACAAATTGATCACCGCGAAGTGATCAGCTTGTTGACGTCGTTTTGTGCAAGTCCTGCCCCGCAAAAAAAGATCATCGGTTATGCTTTAGTAAAAATTTTTCAGATCATAACCACGATGACGTATCCCGGTCAGAAAGAACAATCACGCCGGGCCGGGATTGTCTCCGTTCTACATCGTTATTAAGTACAAGGAGTCAAGATGTCCACTTACCAAAACGCAATTTTGCAAGACTTGCCTGCACAGGCCGATTACCTGAGTTTCACATTGCACAAAGATGCAGGTCGCGAACAGGTACGCGCCGCCTTGCAGCGCTTACAGCCATTCGCCGACGGCCAGAAAGTGGTGCTTGGCATCGGCGCGACGCTGGCGAATTTTTTGGACGTACACATCGCCGGTCTGCGCGATTTCGGCGGTATTGAGGGCAGCAAGGTCGCCTTGCCAGCCACGCCGGCTGCGTTGTGGTTGTGGTTGCGCGACAGCGAGCGTGGCGAACTGGTGCATCAGCAACGACGCGTGCTACAGGCATTGGCAGGCGCATTTGAATTGCAACAACAAGTCGCGGCATTCAAATACGCCGACGGGCGTGATTTGTCAGGTTACGAAGACGGTACAGAAAACCCGCACGGTGAGGAAGCGCAAGCCGTGGCGATTGCTGTCGATGGCAGCAGCTATGTCGCCGTCCAGCAATGGGAGCATCGCTTTGAGCGCCTGCAAGCAATGCCTGAAGCCGAGCAGGATTTGATGATAGGTCGTCGTAAATCCGATAACGAGGAACTGGACGACGCGCCAGAATCAGCGCATGTGAAGCGCACCGCACAAGAGAGCTTCGAGCCGGA
>JAGWUK010000582.1 GCA_028868455.1 Burkholderiales bacterium
GGACCGCAGGTCATACAAAACACATCCGAACTGCGCGGGCTCGGTGCGGGCGCACTAAAAGATGGCCAGTTGACGCCGCAAATTGCCGCTGCGATGCAACAGCGTCTGACCACCATCGAGCATGAAAAACAATTCGCGGTCAGTGATCTGGATAAAGTTAAACAGGCAGCACCGGACTATTTTGCATCCATGAAGACCAATGCGATTGCCGCGACGGATACGCTGACAGCATTAGTGCGCAAGACTTTTCCGACAGGGCAGACTGAGGTGCAGGGCGATCGCGCCGATTACATGAATGCGGTTAATCAGACTTTGCAAACACAGTTTGCGCAGGTCGCAGGCAATCTGGATGTGCTGGACAAAATGCTGGAAGATCGTCAGTCCGGTTTGCAACGCGATTTGTGGATCACATTGGCGATTTCTCTATCTGGCTTGATCATTGCCGCCTATTTGTCCATCAGTTTTTACCGTTCCATGATCGGTGGATTCAAAAAATTGCGTCGTCAGCTCATCAATATTTCCATGGGTGATTTGCGTCCTGAAATCAAGGGTAAAGGGCGCGATGAAATGGCAGGCATGTTGAAAGAGGTCAGCAATATGCAGCATGCTCTGCGCGATACCGTGCAGCAGGTGCAATTGGCCAGCGACCATGTTGTGCAATCGAGTATCCAGATCGCTCAGGGGACGCAGGATTTGTCGGCGCGGACGGAATCAGCCGCTTCGGCGCTGGAGCAATCGTCGGCAGCGCTGGAGCAATCGACATCGTCGGTACAGATGGCCGCAGAATCAGTGCGTCAGGCCTCCATCATCGCCGAAAACAATGCCGCAACGGCAACGCGCGGCGGCAAAGTCATGCAAGACGTGGTGCAGACCATGGAGCATATTCAGAACTCGTCCAAGAAAATCAGCGACATCATCGGCGTGATTGACGGCATCGCCTTTCAGACCAATATTCTGGCGCTGAATGCGGCTGTGGAAGCCGCCCGTGCCGGCGAGCAGGGACGCGGTTTTGCCGTGGTCGCATCGGAAGTCCGCGCGCTGGCCGCACGCAGCGCCGATGCTGCGCGTGAAATCAAATCCCTCATCACTGCCAGCAATGAAGAAGTCAGCGCTGGTACCGGCATTGTCAGGGATGCCGGTACGACCATGGAAGAAATCGTCAGCAATGCTGATCGGATTAAATCCTTGCTGGAAGATATCGCCACCGGTGCGCGGGAGCAAAGTGTCGGCATTAGTCAGATCGGCGAAGCCATCAGCGAACTCGACAGAAATACGCAGGCCAACGCTGTTCTGGTGGATGAAACCGCTGCTGCTGCCGGCTCACAACGTGGCATTGCCGTGCGTCTTGCGGCACAGGTCGATGAATTCCGTTTGCCTGGCGCGAAAGCGGCACCCTTGGTCGAAGGCATTGATGTTGATGCGATTATCGATGCCCATCGTCAGTGGAAGGTGAAGCTGCGCGATGCGATTGAGAATGGCGAAAAAGTCGATGTCAAACTTTTGTCTTGCGACAATTGCTGTGTGCTCGGCAAATGGATTTATTCTGATGGTCAGCGCCTGCGTGAACGCGAAACATTTACGGCACTGGTCGAAAAACATGCGCGCTTCCACCGCATTGCCGGACAAGTCGGTGAGCTGATTAATCAGGGGCAGTACGAAAACGCGGAAAACGCACTGAGTCACGGCACACCATTTTCAACAGCCACCAGCGATGTGGTGCTGGTTTTATCCGAGGCCAAGCGTCTGGGCTTCCACTAAAACATCGCGCAAATAATCAAGCCAGACGAAGATTCCTGTTTTCGTCTGGCTTTATGCTGTTTGCTCAGGCACTTTGTGCGTAAGTGTCCAGCTCCTGCAGCCACTGCTGCTTTTGCGCCGGTGTCGCGAACGAAGCAAGGAAACTGTTTCTGGCGAGTTGCAACAGCTCTTCGCGGCTGAGTGCTAATGCGTCAGCCGTCGCGATGAAATTCGCATTCATATAGCCGCCAAAATAGGCAGGATCGTCGGAGTTGATCGTGATGCACAATCCTGCACGCAGCATGCGCGCCAGATTATGCTGACGCAAATCCTTGACGACACAGAGTTTCAGATTCGACAGCGGGCAGACGGTCAGTGGCATCTGTGTCGTTTGCAGGCGCTGCATCAAGGCGGCATCTTCTTCTGCACGTACCCCGTGATCAATGCGCTCCACGTTCAGTACATCCAGCGCACCGTGAATGTAGGCCGGTGGCCCTTCTTCACCAGCATGTGCCACCAGATGAAAACCCAGTGCTTTGGCCTGACTGAATACGCGCGCGAATTTTTCCGGAGGATTGCCCACTTCGGCGGAATCCAGACCGACACCATTCCACAGATCGGCATATTGTTCACGCAAAGGGAGCGCAGCTTCCAATGTGGCGATTGCGTCGTCTTCGCTCAGATGCCGCAAAAAACACAAGATCATGCTGCCGGAAAAACCATGCTGCCCCCGCGCATCGCGTAACGCGCCGGCGATACCGGCAAACACCGTGGTAATCGCTATCCCGCGCGCCGTATGGGTTTGCGGGTCAAAAAATAATTCGACATGGCGCACCTTGTCAGCGATGGCGCGCTGGATGTAGGCATGCGTCAGATCATAAAAATCCTGCTCGGTTTGCAGTACGGCGGCACCGGCATAATACAGATCGAGAAACGATTGCAGATC
>JAGWUK010000583.1 GCA_028868455.1 Burkholderiales bacterium
GAAGTCACCGGTGTTATCCCACAAGCGCTGATGAGCAAAGAAATCGGACATACACAACTGACGCGACTGCATGTCGTCGGCAATATGCATGAACGCAAGGCCATGATGGCGGAATTATCCGACGCATTCATCGCGATGCCTGGTGGTATTGGCACCCTGGAAGAATTGTTTGAAGTATTCACCTGGTCGCAATTAGGTTTTCATGAAAAGCCGATTGGATTACTCAATATCAATGGTTTTTACGATCGCCTGATCAGTTTTCTGGAGCACACGGTAGAACAAGGATTCCTGCGTGCCACGCACAAAGATTTGCTGTGTGCAGATGCAGATCCTGTCAGACTTTTGCAAAAGTTCGCGACATACCAGCCCTTGCATGTCAAAAAATGGCTGGATACGAAAGACTTGTAAGTCCCGCGCACGCCCTGCTGGCACGGGCAAAGACTTGCCCGCCAGCCCAAAAAGCGGTTTCGCTCTTAAAACCAGAGTAAAATGCCGCTTTATCTGTTCTTTTTTGTATTCACTTCGACATCATGAAATTTTCCAAGCAATTCTCGTTATACGAATCGGAAGCAACGCAATTCATCAAAGATTTGAAAACGGCCAATCCGAAGCTGGAACAAAGCCAGCGCGATGGTCGCGCCCTGCTGTGGGACAAAGCGCCGGTTGACCTGGACACACAAAAACGCAATCTGGAATCCCGCATCAAGCAACAAGCCTACGTTTATCAAACTAAAGGTTAAGTGCGCACGTTGACGATCATTTTGTGACTTCCACGACTGAACTGCCATTAGTCGGCGCTAGCGATACCACACCAGACGTCGTTGACGGCCTGGCTTTTGCCAAACTGTATGGCGAGCCGCTGTTCAAACTACCAAATGATTTGTATATCCCGCCGGATGCGCTGGAAATTTTTCTGGAAGCATTCGAAGGCCCGCTGGACTTGCTGCTGTATCTGATACGCAAGCAAAATTTCAATATTCTCGACATACCGATGGCGCAGGTCACCTTGCAATATCTGGAATATGTCGAGCAGATCCGCAAGCATAATCTGGAGCTCGCCGCAGAATATCTGCTGATGGCTGCCATGCTGATCGAAATCAAATCCCGCATGTTGTTGCCATCCACCAAAAGCAGTGATGGCGACGAAGCCGATGACCCACGCGCCGAACTGGTGCGCCGCCTGCTGGAATATGAGCAAATGAAACTCGCAGCCTACGACCTGAATGCGGTACCGCAATTAGGTCGTGATTTTTTGCATGCGCAAGTATTCATCGAGCAAAACACGATACTGCACTGGCCGCATGTCGACATCGCCGACTTGCAGGCAGCCTGGGCTGATGTCGTCAAGCGTGCGACCTTGATCGCGCATCACAAGATCAGCCGCGAAGAATTATCGGTACGCGAACATATGTCCGGCATTCTGCGCAAATTGCAATCGGCGAAGTTCGTCGAGTTCTCTGAATTGTTCGACCCATCGCGCGGCGCGCCTGTGCTGGTCGTCAACTTCGTTGCCTTGCTTGAGCTGGCCAAAGAAACCCTGATCGAAATCACGCAAGCTGAGGCGTTTGCGCCCATCTATGTGCGGCTGGCGTACTCCCCGGCCTGACATCGTTCATCCCTATTCCTTCTATCTGAACTGAAAATTCGTCATGAAAATTATTTCCTCCATTGAAGAATTACGCGATCAACTCAGCGGGCAATTGCGCACTGCGTTTGTACCGACAATGGGCAATCTGCATGAGGGCCATCTGTCGCTGATGCGACTGGCAAAAAAACATGGCGATCCGGTAGTAGCCTCGATTTTCGTCAATCGTCTGCAGTTCGGCCCGAACGAAGATTTCGATAAATATCCGCGTACATTTCAGGCTGACGTCGAGAAACTGGAAAAAGAAGGCGTCTATGTCTTGTTCGCGCCGACTGAAAAAGATTTATATCCCGAACCGCAAGAATATCGCGTGCGCCCGCCAGATGATCTTGGCAATATCCTGGAAGGCGAATTCCGCCCGGGATTTTTCACCGGAGTCACCACCGTCGTACTCAAGCTGTTCTCCTGCGTACAACCGCGCGTGGCCGTGTTTGGTAAAAAGGATTATCAGCAGTTGATGATCGTACGCAATATGAGCAAGCAATTTGCCTTGCCAACTGAAATTATCGCAGCCGATACCTATCGCGCTGAAGACGGACTGGCACTGTCTTCCCGCAATATGTATTTATCGCCGGAAGAACGCGCCGAAGCGCCATCGCTGTACCAGACCCTGAACGAAGTGGCCGATGAAGTGCGCTCCGGCCATCTCGACATGTTCCAGCTGGAACGTCAGGCAATGGCAAAATTGGTCGCGCGTAACTGGAAGCCGGATTATGTCTCCATCCGCAAACGTGCCGACCTGCAACCGCCTTCTGCTGGCGACATGGCGCAATCAGCACCATTGGTCGTACTGGCAGCTGCCAAACTGGGCGGTACACGCCTGATCGACAATCTGGAAATCTGATGCACTGGCGGCGTACCGTTTGTGCGGCATTGAGCGCGGCTGGCGTGCTCACATGTCCATCCGCCGTGGCCGCCATCAGCGTTATTGACGACGGTCAGCATGAGGTGCGCCTGCCGCAAGCGGCGCATCGCATCATCAGCCTGGCACCGCATGCGACTGAATTGCTGTATGCCGCAGGTGCTGCTCAAAGTCTG
>JAGWUK010000584.1 GCA_028868455.1 Burkholderiales bacterium
AATTTGGCTCCCCGACCTGGACTCGAACCAGGGACCTGCGGATTAACAGTCCGTCGCTCTACCGACTGAGCTATCAGGGAAAAGAAGATATTATGTCTTCGTTAAACTTTGCTGCAGTGATTTTTTTTATAAGTTCACTACTTACTTTGAATTCTGTGGCTCCCCGACCTGGACTCGAACCAGGGACCTGCGGATTAACAGTCCGTCGCTCTACCGACTGAGCTATCAGGGAACAGAGACAAAGATTATATGCTTCGACGTCTCGTTTGTCAACTTGAGCCTGGGCTCAAATTACAAAACCTGAGCAATCGCGGCAATTACATTGTCGATGTTTTTACTGTTCAATGCTGCTACGCAAATACGACCTGTATCAACCGCATAGATGGAGTTCTTTTCGCGAAGTTGGCCGACTTGTTCTTTACTCAGACCCGAATAGGAGAACATGCCGCGTTGTTGCATAACGAAATCGAAATTTTGTGCAGGTGCTTTCTGCTTCAGCTTGTTGACGAAGGCTGCGCGCATTTCACGGATACGCACGCGCATTGCTGCGAGTTCCTGCTCCCATAATTGACGCAACTCTGGTGTAGCCAAAACTGTCGCTACGACCTGACCGCCATGTGACGGAGGGTTGGAGTAGTTTGTACGGATAACGCGTTTTAATTGAGACATTACTCGGGAGGCTTCTTCATTGCTGGCCGCCACAATACTCAGCGCACCTACTCGCTCACCATATAATGAAAAGGACTTAGAGAACGAATTCGAAACGAAGAGTGGGCCACCCGCATTGGCAAAAAGACGCACTACTTGACCATCTGCTTCGATGCCGTCACCGAAACCTTGGTACGCCATGTCGAGGAAAGGAATTAGGCCGCGTGCAACAACGACATTAATTACTTCAGTCCATTGTTCAGAGTTCAGGTCAGCACCGGTAGGATTATGGCAGCAAGCGTGCAACAAAACGATGGAGCCAGTTGGCATCGTATTCAATGCTGCTAGCATGCCAGCAAAGTTCACGCCGCGAGTACCGGCATCGTAATAAGGATAATTATTGACTTTGAATCCTGCAGACTCAAACAGCGCACGATGGTTTTCCCAGCTCGGATCACTGATGTATACTTCCGCACCCGGTGCAAAACGGTGTAAAAAATCGGCTCCCAGCTTCAACGCGCCAGTGCCGCCAATTGCCTGTGCTGTAATCGCACGTTTTTCTGTCACGACTGCGCTGTCGGCACCAAAAACCAGATCCTGTACCGCACGGTCGTAAGCTGCCAATCCTTCTATAGGTAGATAAGTGCGCGGCGAAAATTTTTCCATCAGCAGCGCTTCCGCTTTTTTTACGCACTCAAGCAATGGCACTTTGCCGTTGTCATCGTAGTAGACACCTACTCCAAGGTTTACCTTGGCTGGATTCTGATCCGCGTTAAACGCTTCAGTTATGCCTAGAATAGGGTCGCGTGGCGCCATTTCGATGGCGGAGAACAGGGGGGAAGAGGAAAGAACAGTCATTGTGATAAGATCAAATGTTTCTGGCGTTGCCGACAGACTGGTTGGAATAATGCAAAAATGCGAATCATTGTTACAGCAAAATCAGGCGAAAGCATACGCAACGCGATTGTTCCGGCGGGGTATCCAGCGCAAACACGAAATTGGTACGGATAGTACCTACGGAGCAGGGGATAGGGCGCTCTTGTGAAAATTACGTATGTCCTGTATAGCGTCACATTTTAACAAAGGTATGAGCACCATGGCGGTCGCACCAGTAAATTCAGTCGCTTTATCTGACACTTTGGATGAAGCAAAATTTATCTCGTTTCCTGATTCACCATTTCAGTTGTATCAGATGTTTAAGCCAGCTGGCGATCAGCCAGCGGCGATAGCGCAACTGGTAGAAGGTATTAACGACGGCTTGTTTTTTCAGACTTTGTTAGGCGTTACCGGCTCTGGAAAAACCTATACGATGGCGAATGTGATTGCTCGTACCGGGCGTCCTGCCATTATTTTTGCACCAAATAAAACGTTAGCGGCGCAATTGTATAGCGAGTTCCGTGAATTTTTTCCGCGCAATGCCGTCGAGTATTTCGTCTCTTACTATGATTACTATCAGCCGGAAGCTTACGTTCCGCAACGGGATCTGTTCATAGAAAAAGATTCGGCAATTAACGAGCATATTGAGCAGATGCGCTTATCATGCACTAAATCATTGATGGAGCGGCGCGACGTGATTATCGTGGCGACCGTTTCAGCGATTTACGGTATCGGTAATCCTAACGAATACCATAAAATGATTCTGACTTTACGCGCGAAAGACAAAGTCAGTCAACGTGACGTGATTGCACGTTTGATCCAGATGCAATACACGCGCAACGAAGTCGATTTTGCTCGCGGCACCTTTCGCGTACGCGGCGACACGATCGACATCTTTCCGGCCGAGCATGCCGAACTTGCGCTGCGCGTGGAAATGTTCGACGATGAAATCGAAAATCTGCAATTGTTTGACCCACTTAATGGCCGGGTCAAGCAAAAGATCGCACGCTTCACGGTATATCCGGGCTCGCATTACGTGACGCCGCGCGAAACCGTTTTGCGTGCAGTGGAAACGATCAAGGAAGAATTGCGCGAACGCCTGGATTTCTTCCGCCGCGAAAACAAGCTGATCGAAGAACAAAGGATAGAGCAACGCA
>JAGWUK010000585.1 GCA_028868455.1 Burkholderiales bacterium
ATTAGCTCATAAAGGCAGAACTATGAAAGTCCTGGTACCAGTCAAACGAGTAGTCGATTACAACGTCAAAGTGCGTGTCAAATCTGATGGCACGGGCGTTGATATCGCCAATGTCAAAATGTCCATGAATCCTTTCGACGAGATCGCCGTTGAAGAGGCCACTCGCCTGAAAGAGGCTGGCGTCGTCAGCGAAGTGGTCGCCGTATCATGCGGCGTCGCACAATGTCAGGAGACGCTGCGTACTGCGATGGCTATTGGTGCAGACCGCGGAATCTTGGTTGAAACTGATGCCGAACTTCAGCCGCTTGCCGTCGCTAAATTGCTCAAGGCTCTGGCCGACAAGGAGCAACCACAATTGATTATTCTTGGTAAGCAGGCGATTGACGATGATTGCAATCAGACGGGTCAAATGCTTGCCGCTCTGCTGGGTTGGCCGCAAGCAACTTTCGCATCTAAAGTTACTGTGGCAGATGGTAAGGCGACTGTTACGCGTGAAGTCGACGGAGGATTGGAAACAGTCGCCCTGACATTGCCGGCAATTATTACGACTGATTTACGTTTGAATGAGCCACGCTACGTGACTTTGCCGAACATTATGAAAGCCAAGAAGAAACAATTAGACAACTACAAACCAGATGATCTGGGAGTTGATGTGACTTCTCGCGTTAAAACGTTGAAAGTTGCAGAACCGGCAAAACGAAGTGCTGGTATTAAAGTCCCAGACGTAGCAACTCTGGTTGCCAAATTGAGAAATGAAGCTAAAGTAATTAGCTAATTTCTTGGTCAGGCATTCATTAAATTTAAGAACAATTTTTGCATGCAGTGAAGACTACTGACTGCATATTAAGTGGAAAACATCATGACTACACTCGTCATCGCTGAACACGACAACGCTAGCCTGAAAGGCAGCACATTGAATACTGTTACCGCCGCAACGCAATGCGGTGGTGACGTTCACATTTTGGTAGCGGGCTCAAATGCTGGTGCCGTTGCTGCAGCGGCAGCGCAGATTGCTGGCGTCACCAAAGTGTTGCATGCAGATGCAAGCTATTTTGCTGATGGTCTCGCAGAGAATATTGCAGAACAAGTTTTGGCAATTGCAGGTAGCTACAGCCATATCCTTGCACCGGCTACGGCATACGGTAAAAATATTTTGCCGCGTGTTGCAGCCAAGCTTGACGTATCACAAATTTCGGAAATTACGAAAGTTGATGCGCCAGATACATTTGAACGTCCTATCTATGCTGGTAACGCGATTGCTACGGTGCAATCAACAGATGCCGTCAAAGTGATTACAGTGCGGACAACTGGATTTGACGCGGCAGCAAATGGTGGCTCAGCAGCAGTAGAAAGTATCTCGGCAGTTGCAGATTCCGGCAAATCGGTTTTCGTATCGCGCGAAGTTGCTAAATCGGATCGCCCAGAACTGACGGCTGCCAAAATCATTGTTTCTGGCGGACGCGGAATGGGTTCCGGTGATAATTTTAAATTGCTCGAACCGCTGGCAGATAAGCTGGGTGCTGCGATGGGTGCCTCACGTGCTGCGGTCGATGCAGGCTTTGTTCCTAACGACTGGCAAGTTGGGCAAACTGGCAAGATTGTCGCTCCACAGTTGTATATTGCTGTCGGAATTTCCGGCGCGATTCAACATCTGGCTGGTATGAAAGATTCGAAGACGATTGTTGCTATTAACAAAGATCCAGAAGCGCCAATTTTCTCAGTAGCGGATTACGGTATCGTTGGCGACTTGTTCGAGGTTGTGCCGCAACTTGTTGCCGAACTGGGTTAATCAAAACAATTGTCTCAGGCTGCTTGTCGGTCTGATCGGGACAGGATGAGCAATTTGTCGTGCTACTGACAGCTGATTTTTCGTTGTTGTGGCATTTTGCTGATTCTGTCCTTTTTCTTTTTTGGGAAATAATATGAGTTATGTTGCTCCGGTTAAAGACATGCTGTTTGTTATTAACGAACTGGCCGGTTTGTCTGATGTAAATGCCTTACCAGGTTGTGAGGACGCTACTTCTGAAACAGTCGAAGCTGTTCTGGAAGAAAATGCCAAGTTTGCGGGTGAAGTCGTTGCACCATTAAACCATTCCAGCGATCAAGAGCCCAGCTACTGGCATGATAGTCAGGTAACAACGAGCAAAGGCTTCAAAGAAGCATTCAAGATGTTTGGCGAGGCGGGTTGGCAAGGTGTTCAGCATCCGCAGGAATTTGGTGGGCAAGGCTTGCCTAAGCTGGTGGCAACGCCATGTATCGAGATGTTGAATGCAGCCAGCATTTCATTTGCGCTTTGCCCATTGTTGACTGATGGTGCCATTGAGGCATTATTGACTGCAGGGAGTGATGCGCAGAAAGCGATTTATCTGGAAAATCTCATTTCAGGTAAATGGACCGGGACAATGAACCTTACTGAGCCACAAGCTGGTTCCGATCTGGCAATGGTTCGGTCACGCGCTGTTCCTCAGGGCGATGGTACATATAAAATTTTCGGAACGAAAATTTTTATCACCTATGGTGAGCATGATATGGCAGAAAATATCGTGCATCTGGTGCTGGCGAGAACGCCTGATGCGCCGGAAGGGGTGAAGGGTATTTCTCTGTTTATTGTCCCGAAATTCCTGGTGAATTCAGATGGAACTCTTGGTGAGCGCAATGATGCGTACTGCGTTTCCATTGAA
>JAGWUK010000586.1 GCA_028868455.1 Burkholderiales bacterium
CTTGGTCTATCGCGAACGATAAGGCCGCCGGAATGGTTTTGCGTAAGTTCTGCTATTTCAGTTTAATAGCTCTATGCTTTAAACACCAGTACGACTGCTTCGGCTGTGATGCCCTCTTCTCTTCCCAGAAAACCCAGTCTTTCATTGGTTTTCGCCTTGACATTGACTTGCTCAAGACTTACCTGTAAATCGTCTGCCAGATGTTTGCACATCAGCGGAATATGTGGCGCCATTTTTGGCGCCTGGGCGATGATGGTGGCGTCCAGATTGCCGACATGATAGCCAGCCAGATGCAGGCGGCGCACTGCTTCGCGCAATAACACGCGTGAATCGGCACCGGCAAACTGCGCGTCCGTGTCGGGAAAATGTCTGCCTATATCGCCAAGTCCAGCCGCACCAAACAAGGCGTCGGTGATAGCGTGCAGCAGCACATCGGCATCGGAGTGCCCCAATAATCCGGTGGTGTGCGCGATTTCGACGCCCCCTATGATTAAACGACGTCCCGGGACTAATGCATGGCAGTCATAACCCTGTCCAATGCGAAAAGGCATGCTGTTTTTTTGCAGATTCATTCAATGTTTCCTTTTTCCAGATACGACAGGGCCAATTCCAGATCGGCAGGCAAGGTCACTTTCAGATTGCACTGATGCCCCTCCACCAACAAAGGTGTGTATCCGTACGCCTCGACGGCACTCGATTCGTCGGTGACGTCGTCAGCGGCATCAAGCGCATCACACAATAACTGGTAGCGGAACATTTGCGGGGTTTGTGCCAGCCATAACCCTTCGCGCGCGATGGTCGCGACTTTTCCATTGGAGACACGTTTGACGGTGTCGACGACGGGCAAGGCGAGCAGCCCCCCGACTTCGTGCTCGGCGACTTCCGCGATCAATTTTTGCAATAAGCGCTGATTGAGCCCTGGGCGTGCCGCATCATGAACCAATACCCAGTCATCCGCATGCAGCTGATTCGCGAGCGCGAGCAGGCCATTGCGCACGGTGTCGCGACGCGTGGCGCCGCCGCAGCGCAATACGCTCAGGCGCTCAGTCTTTTGCAACAGGCTGTCGACATAAGCATCTTCTGGACTAACGACGACATAGGTATGCGCAATAGCGGGGCAATCGAGAAAGGCCTGTACTGTATGCTGCAAAACTGATCGATTTCCAAGTGACAGATATTGTTTTGGCAGCGTACCGCCCATGCGCGCTCCGACACCAGCGGCCGGTATCAATGCGATATATTGTTTAGTGTGCTGCAATTGCGACGATGCTTCCATAAAAATCGGATCAGCAACTCTCCGCTTGATGAGAGCTGCTTCGTTTATAATTAGGCGCTCATTTTAACCGCCAATTCAGTGCCGCAAGATGGTTTTACGGCATCTTCTTGTTTAGACGCAATGTCATTCAATTTCAGCAAACTCCTAGCGAAATCTGGCCATAAACTGGCACTTCCGAATCTGCACGGCTCATCAGACGCTTACGCATTGGCGCAAGCTGCATCGCAATTGCGCGCAGATAAGCGCATGCTCACCGTGTTTGTTGCCAATCCCGGCGATGCCCAGAGACTGCTGGATGAGATACCGTGGTTCGAAGCAGACCTACGCTGCCATTTGCTGCCAGACTGGGAAACCTTGCCCTACGACGCGTTTTCTCCGCATCAGGATCTGGTTTCTGAACGTCTTGCAACCCTGCATGAGATACAAAATGGCAATTGCGACGTGTTGCTGGTACCGGCCACGACAGCACTGGTGCGGATGGCGCCGCCGTCTTTCCTGGCGGCCTATACCTTCTTTTTTAAGCAAGGCGATACGCTGGATGAAGCGAAACTCAAATCGCAACTGACATTGGCCGGTTACAGCCACGTCAATCAGGTCATGTCGCCTGGCGAGTATTCGGTACGCGGTGGGCTGATCGATTTATTCCCTATGGGTTCGGTCTTGCCTTACCGATTAGACTTGTTTGGCGACAGCATAGAGACCATCCGTACCTTTGACGCCGACACGCAGCGATCCTTATATCCGGTCAAAGAAGTCCGTCTGCTGCCAGGCCGCGAATTTCCGATGGATGAGCCGGCGCGCGCCGCATTCCGTAGTCGATGGCGCGAAACCTTTGAAGGCGACCCTTCGCGCTCGGCAATTTATAAGGACATCGGCAACGGTATTGCCTCTGCCGGGATTGAATATTATTTATCGCTGTTCTTCGATCAAACGGCCACGCTGCTCGATTATTTACCGGCAAACCCATATTTCGCGCTGGTCGGCAATATTGATGAAGCCATACAGCGTTTTTGGACGGATACACGTTCACGCTATCAATTTTTGAAATCGGACCGCGAAAGACCGGTATTGCCACCAGAAACCGTGTTTTTACGCGATGAAGATTTCTTTGCCGCACTCAAGCAACATGCGCGCTGGACAATTGAGACCAGTACGCCAGCGACCCCAGCATCGGAAATTTCCAGCTTCCTGCCAGATATCGCCGTCAACCGGCGCGCAGACGATCCTTTAACGAATCTGCGTGCATTTTTGCTGCAAACCGACAAACGCGTCATGATTTGCGCCGAGACATTGGGCAGGCGCGAAACCTTGCAGCAGTATTTCAATGAATACGCGATTCGCTTAAGTCTATGCGAGGGTTACACCGATTTTGCCACTGGCAGCGACAAACT
>JAGWUK010000587.1 GCA_028868455.1 Burkholderiales bacterium
CGGAGTCAAGGAACTTCGACTCGCGGTACGTTCCGACCAGCCGCGACTGCTTGATTTATATGCTGCCTACGAGTTCGAAGCAGCGCCGGAGCTTGAATACTCACACGCCAATCCCGATGAGCCAGCGCCGAATGTTATGCGCCGCTGCCTGAAAAATTAAGTAAATCGGCATATTTTAAAAACGTCGATATATTTTCAGTATACTCACATGCAAGTCAGTGACATCTGCTGATTATTGCCGCTTTTTTTACAAACATCCTTACGCTTATCTCATCAAACAGATTTGGATTTCCGCCTCCATGAACAGCCCAATTAGCCCTTCTGCCGTCACATCCTCTATCCCAGCCCGCCTCACGCAATTACGTGCGGCGATGCGTGCGCAAAAACTGGATGCCTACATCATCCCCTCCGCAGATCCACATCTGTCGGAATACCTGCCAGAGCGCTGGCAGGGGCGCCGGTATTTTTCCGGTTTTACGGGATCAGTAGGCACCTTGGTAGTCACTGCTGATTTTGCTGGTTTGTGGGTAGACAGCAGGTATTGGAGCCATGCAGAAAAAGAACTGAGCTCAACCGGCATCGCAATGATGAAAATTGCATCGGCAACAGCAAGCTTGCACATTGACTGGCTGGCAAACCATATGCACGCTGGCCAAAGTGTTGGCATTGACGGTGCGGTACTTGGTCTGGCGACAGCACGTGCATTAGAACAGGCGTTGCACAGCAAAGGTATTCACCTGAATACAAAGAGTGATCTGATACAAGAAGTCTGGCACGATCGTCCAGATTTGCCGAAAGCCGCCATTTATGAACATTTGCCACCGTTTTCCGTTATCCATCGCAAAGACAAACTGGCATTGGTACGCGAACAGATGACCGCAAACGGTGCTGACTGGCATTTTGTTTCCACGGTTGATGATCTGGCCTGGATATTCAACTTGCGCGGCGCCGATGTTAGCTACAACCCGGTTTTTGTCGGACATGCATTGATAGGCAAAGATGTTGCCAGCCTATTTGTCTCACCAGGAAAAATAAGCGAAGAGTTAACAAAGATATTGGCTAGCGACGGCGTGATGGTCGCTGACTATCAGCTGGCAAGTTCAGCTTTAAACGCATTGCCAGCAGGTTCAAGTCTGATGTTAGATCCGCGCCGTGTTACCTACGGATTTCGTCAGGCAGTGCCTGATTCCGTCAAAGTTGTTGAGACGATCAATCCTTCGGTCTTCGCCAAATCCCGCAAAACAGCACAAGAAGCGCAGTTTGTGCGCGAGGCAATGGAACAAGACGGTACGGCGCTGTGCGAATTCTTTAGCTGGCTGGAACAGGCGCTCGGCAAAGAACGCATCACCGAACTCACGATCGATGAGCAAATCTGCGCAGCGCGCGCGCGCCAAGCACATTATGTGTCACCCAGCTTTGGTACGATTGCAGGATTTAACGCTAACGGTGCGATGCCGCATTATCGCGCAACGCCTGAATCCCATTCACTTATCGAAGGCGACGGTTTCTTGCTGATCGACTCCGGCGGACAATATTTAAATGGCACCACCGACATTACGCGCGTTGTCCCTGTCGGTGAAGTCAGCGCTGAACAAAAGCGTGACTTCACATTGGTATTAAAAGGCATGATCAATCTGTCGCAAATGCGCTTCCCTGTCGGTACTTTGTCACCCATGCTGGATACGGTTGCGCGTGCACCGCTCTGGGCCGAAGGCATCAATTATGGTCATGGCACTGGACACGGTGTCGGCTATTTTTTAAATGTACACGAAGGCCCGCAATCCATCTCCGGCGCCATCGCCGAACCGCATATGGCCATGCAGGCAGGCATGATCACATCGAATGAACCTGGCATTTATCGTCCAGGAAAATGGGGCGTGCGCATCGAAAATCTGCTATTGAATGTCCCCGCCTTGCAGACAGAATTCGGCGACTATCTGCAATTCGAAACTTTGACTTTATGTCCAATCGATACGCGCTGTATAGAAATCAGTCTGTTGCGCGACGATGAGATTGCGTGGCTCAATGATTATCACGCTCTCGTGCTGAAACGACTTTCGCCTCGCGTCAACGGTAAGGCGCTGGATTGGTTACAACTTCGTACTCAGGCAATTAGCCGCTGATTAAAGCGCGGATGATGCAGCCGTACGTGTATCGCGTACGGCATTTTTTTGGCGAGGAAATGTGAAAATTTCAGGCATGTATAGTGACTGAAAAATATTTCAGGCCGGCGTCCAGTTACGGCAAAACTGTAAAAATTGCTGAAGGCGTCCGGATAAAATTTTTTGTCGGCCATGAATAATATAAAAACGTCGCCGCAAAGGCGGCAGTGCTGTCGGCAGTACCACCAACTTACCCAGGGCCAGTAAATCACTGACCAGAACGCGTGACAGACAGGCGACCCCTAAACCGGCTGCAGCGGCGTGTTTAATTGCCTCAGAATTACTGAATTCACCGGCAGATTGCAGCACATGCAAATGCGGCAACAGCGCATGCTCAACAGCCTCGCGCGTTCCCGATCCTGTTTCGCGTAACAACCAGCCAGTTTCGCGCAGCATTTTCAGGCTTACTCTGGCCTGCGCTTGTAAAGCCAGAGAAAAATGCGGCGCACAAACGATAAGCAACTCATCGGTCAGCCAAGGCTCCACAACCAAGCCAGGCTC
>JAGWUK010000588.1 GCA_028868455.1 Burkholderiales bacterium
TAGCTCAGGCCAATCAAATGTGGCATGTCCGCGAGCACATCACCCTTGCACAAGGGCTTGAAGGTCCCAATATCAAGCACGACATTTCAATTCCAATTTCTCGAATTTCTGACTTCGTAGAGTCGACATCTCGTCAATTGCTAGAAACCTTTCCAGGTAGCCAAGTCGTCAACTTTGGACACCTTGGTGATGGCAACCTGCATTACAACCTAGCGGCTCCCAAGACAGCTAACGCGCATGAGTTCTTTAGTAAGAACGAGCATGCTGTTCACCATATCGTTTATGAAAAAGTAGCTGAATATGGAGGTTCAATTTCAGCCGAGCACGGTATTGGTGGGCTCAAGCTAGATGAGCTTAAGGATTACAAATGTCCTACGGCACTAGGACTCATGCGCTCCATCAAGAACGCAATCGACCCCCAGAACATCATGAACCCAGGAAAAGTTTTGTCTATTTAATTCTTGATGTTGTAGGTAAGTTTCTACATCACTTTCACCCAAACGCGTTTTGCACGCTTTTAATAAAAATCAGGAGATAAAAATGAAATTGAACCGTCGTGTATTTACGTTGGCTATTGCTACGATCCTGTCGACTCAGGGAACAGTAGCCTTTGCACAATCAATTGGTTACCCAAACAAACCAGTTCGAGTGATCGTTCCATACGCTGCTGGTGGTGGAACAGATATGTATGCGCGAATGGTTAGTCAGGAGCTAACAGGCATTTGGAAAAATCCAGTTGTCGTTGAGAATAAATTGGGGGCTGCTGGTGTAGTTGCACTTCAATCGATGCTTGCATCGCCTGCTGATGGGTACACCATGACAGTGATTGCTGCCAGTGTTGCAGTCAACTCATTGATCAATCCAAGTTTGCCCTACAAAGATAGCGACATCACACCAGTCGTCAATCTCGTGTCTTCACCTAACGTTCTTTATGTAGGAGCTAGTTCTAACTATAAAACGGTCCGTGAATTGATTGAGGATGCAAAGCGAAATCCTGGAAAGATCAGTTACGGAACTACAGGCAACGGAACAATTCAACATATTGTTGGCGAAAAGTTGCGCATGCAGGAAAAGCTTGATATTCAAGCTATTCCCTACAAAGGCGCGATGCCCATCATCAACGATGTTATGGGGGGGCAAATCCCAATGGCATTTTCAACTGTTGCTGAAATCCATACTTTTGTAAAAGCTGGAAAGTTGCGCGCCCTTGCCGTAATGGACAAAAAACGATCTTCAATGCTTCCTGATGTTCCCACGATGGAAGAGTCTGGATACCTCGATCTTGAGAGCAAACTTTGGTGGGGAATTGTTGTCCCAAAGAATACGCCAGCCAACGTTATCTCTGCGATCAATCGTGATGTAAATACTGTTCTCAAAAATCCAGTCATTCGTCAACGTATTGAAGAGTCTGGAGGAACCGTTGAAGGGGGCAGTGTTCAAAACTTTGAGAATCAGATCTCTTCATATCGCCGCCAATTTGGCCCCGTTATCAAGGCCGCGGGCATTACCAACAATTGAAGATTTTTGAAGACATCTGAAAATGAAATTTATCAGTTTTGAACATCAAGGTCAGTCTAGCTATGGCCTTTGGAACGACGGTGAAAATTGGCTTCAAGCACCAGAATCTTTTTTGGCACAGTACCCTGATTTGAAATCGGTGATTTCCGCAGGCCAGCTAGATGCACTTGAAGAAGCTGCCCGCTCACAAGGGCAGGTAGTGCATGCGGAAAAGGCTCGACTTTTACCGGTCATTCCTAACCCCGGAAAGATTTTTTGTGTTGGCCTCAACTACAAAAATCATGTCGCAGAAATGAAGCGATCCGATAGTGAGTACCCTGCGATATTCACCAGATTTCCTGACAGTTTGAACGCTCACGGCGCTCCTTTACCAAAACCTAAAACCTCAAATTGTTTTGATTTTGAAGGAGAGTTAGCTGTGATCATTGGCAAACAAGGACGCAACATTTCCCAGTCGGATGCATTGGAACACGTTGCGGGATATGCCTGTTTCAATGATGGGTCAGCACGCGATTGGCAGAGACACACTCACCAATGGACACCTGGCAAAAACTTTCCTGGATCAGGACCTCTTGGACCTTTCATGGCAACCCAGAGTGTCGTTCCTGATATCAATCAACTTACTCTTGAAACCAGATTAAATGGTAAGGTCATGCAGCATGCGTCAGTTTCAGACTTGATATTTAGCTTGCCCACTCTTATTGAATACATTTCTGGTTTTACAAATTTATTGCCTGGCGATGTAATTGCAACCGGAACGCCTGGCGGTGTTGGGGACAAGCGAGAGCCACCGCTCTACATGCAACCCGGTGATGTCGTTGAAGTGGAAATTACTTCACTAGGTACGCTGCGCAACACAGTCAGCGCAGGTTGAACTTAGAAGCGAACCCCTACTAATCGTTTTGGTCTTGCTCTAATTGATGTCTAGTCTTTGACTTATCGTTCAAAATGACCGCTCCCAGCCTCTAGGCGATTTTTCAGATCTAAAGTCTACAGTGCAGCGTTAGCGGTCGTTCGACAACTAAATCTCGCCGATGCACTGGTACCGCACTTTAATTCCGCTAAGGTACAACTGCATTAAATGTTAATGTTGGCAATTTTGGCTGGCACTTTAAGGATCAATGCTTGACAACGCTCTTTT
>JAGWUK010000589.1 GCA_028868455.1 Burkholderiales bacterium
GTCAGCATGAACAGGATGACGCCAAGGTAGCGCATGCAGAGGAAGGTCAGTGGTTCTGCATAAGGCAGACCGTATTTGGCGACCACATAGCCGGAAGCCCAGATAAAAATGAAGATACCTGGCAGCGAGCGCAGCAGCAGTGAAGATTGGGATTGCATGATTTTCTTGTCTCTTTGATGGCCTGAATTCGTCGTGCCGGAAGTAATTCGCAAAGACAGGGTATTGGCGAAAAAGTACCGGCAGGCGTTCAGTGTTATACGGTGAAACCTGATTTCATCTTCGCATAAACCGGTGGGCCGATAGATGAAAAAAAACCTGCGCTGTCAAAACATGCGCAGGTTTTTTTCATGTGTGCCGGCCGGACGACCGGAACAACGATCAATTATGCCAGGTTGGCGGCAGCAAAATCCCAGTTCACCAATGCCCAGAATGCTTCCAGATATTTTGGACGGGCATTACGGTAATCGATGTAGTAAGCATGTTCCCACAGATCGCACGTCAGCAAAGGTTTGTCAGTCGTGGTCAATGGTGTTGCGGCGTTGGAAGTATTCACGATATCCAGAGTGCCGTCCGCTTTTTTTACCAGCCAGGTCCATGAGGAGCCGAAATTGCCTACGCAGGATTTAGTGAAGGCTTCTTTGAACGCATCGAAAGAACCCCATTTAGCATTGATCGCATCTGCCAGTGCGCCTGTTGGTGCGCCGCCGCCGTTTGGTTTCAGGCCGTTCCAGTAGAACGTATGGTTCCAGATTTGCGCTGCATTGTTAAATACGCCACCGGAGGATTTTTTGACGATTTCTTCCAGTGTGGAGTTTTCGAATTCTGTGCCTTTGATCAGGTTATTCAGATTCGTTACATAAGTCTGGTGATGTTTACCGTAGTGGAATTCCAGCGTTTCTTGAGAAATGTGCGGAGCCAGAGCGTCCAGTGCATAGGGCAATGCCGGTAGGGTATGTTCCATGGTGCGTCCTTTAGTCGTGAGTCAAATGGTTCCGTCAATCCGGAACGGGGCTAAAACCAGCATTGTAAGCGTTTGAACAAAAGCTTGCTGGAAAAGGGCATAGGCAAAATCGCTTCGGTGATGTGAAAGGTCTGGTTGCGTGTCTGTACTTACTTCGTCACCACGGGGTGCAGTTTAAATTGACGCTCAGCGCGGCGGAGACCTGAAAGTGGACAAGGCTCAGGCGTCCATGCTGGTTTGCACGCTTGCGATGCCGATTTCTGCCACGCCTTGCGCCAGCCGAACCTGGATCTGGGTCTGTGGATGCAATTCGGTTGTGGAGCGCAATACGCGCCCTTTCTGATCGCTGAGTATGGCGTAGCCGCGTTCCAGCGTCCGCTGCGGGTTGAGCAGTTCCAGTTGTGCCTGCAAGGCGCGCAGTTGTTGGCGCTGTTCTGTCAGGCCGTGTTGATGACTCGCGTGCATACGGCGACTCCAGTCGTCCAGAATCAGACGGGGTGTAGCCGTGTCTGGTCGCCGGTTCAGAAGCTGATGTTCTAAATTAGTAAGCTGTTTGCGCGCATTTTGCACTGGCGCCATCGCTGCATAGCGCAGGTTTTGGGCGCACTGCTGCAATTGCTGGCGTTTGGCGGCAATTGCAGCTTTCGGACTCAGTAGCCGGCGTGCGTACCAGTCCAGTGTCTGGGTTTTGTCCGATAAATGTCTTTGCATGGCACGACGCAGCAACTGACGCTGGCGATCAATTTTTTGCAGCCATTCATCGCGCTCACCGGCGGCCAGTTCCGCCGCTGCAGTCGGTGTGGCGGCGCGCATATCGGCGGCGAAATCGGCAATTGTGAAGTCGGTTTCATGGCCAATGCCGGCAATGACTGGCATGTGGCAATGGGCAATGGTGCGTGCCACGATTTCTTCGTTGAACGCCCATAAATCTTCAATACTGCCACCGCCACGGCAGACTAATAAAACATCACATTCTTGCCTGGCAGACGCCGTGGCAATTGCCTGGGCGATTTTATTCCCGGCGCCTTCGCCTTGCACCGGGGTCGGATACAGGATGACGCGGATATGCGGCGCGCGCCGGTGCAAAGCGCTCAGCACGTCACGTAAGGCGGCAGCTTGCGGACTGGTGACGATCCCTATGCTGCGCGGAAAAAAAGGCAAGGGACGCTTACGCGTTGCGTCAAACAGACCTTCTTGCGTCAGTTGTGCCTTGAGTCGCAAAAACGCTTCATAGAGATTGCCGACACCGGCTTTTCGAATCGCTTCAACGCTGAGTTGATAGTCGCCACGCGGCGCATACAAGGTAACGAGCGCGCGGACTTCAACTTTATCGCCTTCCCGCGGTTGAAAATCAGCATATTGCGCGCGCCCGCGAAACATGACGGCGCGAACCTGGGCCGCATTGTCTTTCAAGGTGAAGTACCAGTGTCCTGACGCTGCGCGCGTGAAATTGGAAATTTCGCCGGAAACCCAGGTCAATGGCAGATTCCGTTCCAAAAGTTGCGCTACGGTCTGGTTCAGCGCCGATACTGTGATGACAGCAGGCGTATTCAGGCGGTTTAAAGCAGGAGATTCAGTATTCATAAGGCTTACAGGGCGAAAAGCTGTCCACAGGTGCATGATGCCGTCATCGAAGCGTCATTTATACCATCAGCGATCCATTAAATGGAAGTTGTCATGATAAGCCA
>JAGWUK010000590.1 GCA_028868455.1 Burkholderiales bacterium
GCAGCTTTGTCGCCCAGATCGGCTTGCACGATACGGGTATTGGGGAAAGCGGCTTGTTCAACGTATTTCAGGCGTTCTGGATCGCGATCAGCGACGGTGATTTCATAGTCGCCGGTATGTGACAGTAAGTTCAGGATGGCGTCGCCGATTTTACCGGCGCCCAGCAGGATAAGTTTAGTGGCCATGATGTTGTCTCCAGAATGGCGGCGCTGCTTTTTGTTGCGGTGAGCATAGCGCCAGATTGTTGAAGGAAAAGTCCGTGTATGCAGTCTAGGCCGAAGTTTTGTCAGAAAATAGCGCTTAAATTATCGTCAGATTGCCGGTTGGTGAGATAATTTGACTAGACTTCACTACAAAATGTCGATATGAGAATTGATCTGGATGCCATAGACAAAAAAATCCTGGCGTTGTTGATGGATAACGCTCGTTTGCCAGTCACAACGATTGCGCGCTCGGTCGGTATTGCGCGCACTACCGTGATCGCTCGTATTGCTGCGCTGGAAAAACGTCAGGTCATCGTGGGCTATGGATTGAAGTTGAATCCGGAGTTGCAGCAACCGGCGGTGCGGGCTTATGTGGGATTGTCGGTGGAGGCGCGCTTTGCGCCAGCGTTGATCCGGCATTTACAGCAATTGCCGGAAACCGAGACGCTCTGTGCCGTCAGCGGCGCCATCGACTACATGCTGACCTTGCGCTGCGCAACGACGGAAACATTGGATCGTTTGCTCGATCAGATTGGCGCGCTGGATGGAGTGAGACAGACTTCGACGTCGATCATACTCAGCAAGCGTATCGATCGCGGCGCGTTGTAGCGATTACCGTTTTGTTTGCGGTGCACGCTGGCAGGTTTTTTTTAATACTCCCCGGTAGTATTTTTCTTACTCGCTTGAAACGCGTGCGCTACCGGGTGGTTTTTCAGAAAAATTGAGGGAGTATGTAAGCTGATATCAGGAAACCTCAGCTACCTTCAGGAATTTTTTGATGGCTTTGACGGCATCTTTTTGTTGTCACCACCAGTTTTTTTAGCCTGGGTGTTGTCGCTGAAGTGGCTGTTCGACTGCTGCAATAACTGCAAATGCACGGAGGCTCTGTCCATGCCGCCGCGATCCAGTTGTACGGATGCTGCGTCGTTACCGGAGCTGACATTGCTATCGACATTTTCTTGCCGCATTTCTGCCGGCGTCGCTTCCTGTTGCTGCGTCGGTGTCGCCATCGACATCATGCCAAATTCTTCCTGGCTATACGCCATGCCAGCGAGCAAAGAGGAGGAAGCTAACATCAGGAAAATGGTTTTTTTAAACATGATCGCCTGCTTTTCTGGGAAAATTTGCGACAAAGGGGTCTATCAAGGCTTGGTCAAATCCGCTAGAGATTAGCGCGTCTTCCGGTATGTCGCGGCCATTGCCGGTCAGGGCAAATATCGCAAGAACAATTTTACGCAAGTCTGCAAAATTCAATAATTAACATGTCACCGTGACAATCATACAAGCAATTGCGGTTTTTTGTGCACGCGCACTTTGGCTTGTTTGATTTGTTGATCGTATCGATCCAATGCCAGCTTTTCTTCTGCACTGAGACGTTTGCCGGTAATTTGCACAACTTGCATCATCTGGCCTGATTCCTGGATATCGTAGGCTAACTTCTGTTGTTGTGTCATCCGTTGTGCTGTTATTGTAACGGTCTGAACCGGTGCTGCTGCCGAGGTAAGTTGGAAAGCTGCTGCGGCCAATATGGTAGCAGCAATTGCTGTGGTGGATAACAAAGTTGTCGTGCTGAAGCGAATCGATTTCATTTTTATTTCTCCGTTGTTTGGGTAAGCGTGGGTGAATCTGTTTCGATGGATGTACTTTAAATAAGCCGGATGGCAAGCGCCATCAACGTGCGACGAACTGCAAAAAGAGAGGCCTGAAGTTCATGAAAAACAAGATGAATGGCAAATCAGACATGCTGAAATGCCAAGCTTGCGCCAGGAGATCAAGCTGCCAGGCGAGGGGCGCATGCTAAAGCGCTCCATGAGAACGTTGATGCAGGTGTCGTTCTTGCTGATGCTCAGTGCATCCTCAGCCACGGCGCAATTGCAGCCCTGGGGGGATTATCCGGCGTCGCCGGTTAAATCGCCGCCGACGACAGGGAGTGAGGAAGATACGAATAGTGATCCGTATGCCTGGCTGGAATCGCTGAGCGAACCACAGGTGCGGCAGTGGATGCGCAGGCAAACCGAATTTACCGGACAAGTTCTGCAACGCATCGGTGGGCGCGATGCCATGTTGCAAAGATTGAAGATGCTGGATGCGGGGCGCAGCAGTACGGGGGATTTGCAGGTGGTCGGCGATGCGCAGTTTTACATGAGTACCGGTGCCGATCGCCAGACACGCCTATATATGCGCAATGCGCTGACTGGCGCGGAGCGCTTGCTGTTGTTGGCAGCATCGAATGAGTCGATTGATTTTTTCTCGCCTTCACCCGATGGCAGCTTGATCGCGGTTGGCCTTTCGCGTAATGACAGACGCAGCGCAGCGGCGACCCTGCGCTTGATCAGAACACGCGACGCCAGCGCATTGAAAGACCAATTGCAACAATTGGCGGCGGGCGCCGACGATGCGGCTTGGAAAGCGGATTCATCGACGGTTTATTATTTACGCAAGGG
>JAGWUK010000024.1 GCA_028868455.1 Burkholderiales bacterium
GTTAAAAAATACTCTACCCAGTATCTGATTGAGCGTGACCACCCAACACCGCCTTGTTACACGCGGACAGGCGTGATGCAGGACGCGGGTTGCAGCGCTATGTCGCTGCACCAGCGTAGCCAGAATCATGCTTGCGATGGCGACTGCGGAACGATTCAGACATGCCGCAGTCAATTGACGAGCATCTGGAATGTGTTTCAACTCGCTCTGAGAAATGCACTCTGCAAAAATGCCATCTACAATACGGTGCGACTTTCTGTTCCGCACTTTTTGGTCATGTTGTTTTCTGGATTTCACACGCCTCGCTCATGTTTGCCACCAGCCCTTTGCTCGATTCTGTTCCCGGTATCCGATACGGATTCGGTACCGCCCGCCATCTGGTTCCTGCCAGCCTCAGCCCGCACTGGCAGGCGGTGCCGAGCAAGTTGCAGGTACACGGAGTCAATGTGGTGGAGATCACGCACGCCGGACAGCAGTGCGAAGATGCGGATGCGTTTTTTACCAGTGTGGCTGGCATACCGGTGACGGTGATTACGGCTGATTGCGTGCCGTTGCTGTTTGCGCGGCGCGATGGAAAAATGATTGCCGTCGCGCACGCCGGCTGGCGTGGCTTGCGTTACGGCGTGATTCGCGCCTTATGGGATACGCTCAAAGCACGCGGTGAAGATCCGGCCGATTGGGTTGCTGCGATTGGCGCGCATATTGGCGCCTGCTGTTTTGAAGTCAGCGAAAATCTGGCCGATGAATTTGTTCAGCATCTGGCGCATGTTCCTGCCAGCGATATCCGCCCGCAACATCGTCACCTGAACCTGAACGCGATTGCCGAGCTGGAGTTACGTGCCGCTGGCATCGTCAACTTTGACAACCCGCGCATCTGCACCATGTGCCAGCGTCAGCACGATGGACGTTTTGCCTACCGCAGCTATCGTCGCGGCGACCGCAATTCGCATCAGCACACGGGGCTGGTGATTGTGTAAAAGCCTGTGCCGCTGACATCGCTGATGCCGCAGCGCAGGCGGGCGTACACTCAGGCGCCGATTCAGACGCTGTTTTTCACGGACAACAGGCCAGACTGGGCACTTTCGACCTTGCCGTTGCGCACGACATCGCTGCGGTAACTGGCTTCATGGCCACCATTCGCAACCGTGACGACAAAACGCAGGACAACGCCGGGTTGCGCACCAAGCTCTACCGTTGCCGGCATACCAAGCTTGGTCAGTAACACAGGTTTGGCCAATACTTTGGCCGTTTGCAGATCGGTAATCACAGCGGAAAAACCATACACACCGGCGTCACCAGTTTGCGTAACCGATAGTTCAGTCATGGGACGCGCAGCGGCCCACTCTGCTGGCACCGCCTGTCAAAAACTGTCCGTGCTCTTGCGCAAGTTTTTTGGGGTGCATCGTTCAATGAATGGTCGCCTGCGGTGTCGCAGCAAACTAGTCGCTACTTTCCTGCGTTTCTAAATCGCCTTGCAATTTTTCCAGTTCATCGAGAATGCGGATGAATTTTTGTCCGAAAGGCGTCACGGCGTATTCCACGCGTGGCGGTGATTCGTCGTAGGCATGGCGTTCGATGATGCCGAATTCCATATTCTTGCGCAGGCATTCGTTGAGGACTTTGGTTGTCAATCCTTCGACACTTTTGACCATCTCGCCGGGACGGCGTATATCGCTGGCAAGCAGGGAATACACGGTGAGCGACCATTTGCAACCATAAATGGTTTCCACCATGCGCGCGCTGCGCTCCGGTGCTGATTTTCTGAAAAATATTTTCTCTTTTTTATTCATCAAGATAGACCGAAAAGTAACTGAGGTACCAATTTGTGCCCGCTTTTTAAGTCACTTTTTTCTCCCTACACTGTGCCGCACATCCACCACTTCAGGAGAGAAAAATGAAATCATTGTATAGCGCTTCAGCGCTGATTGTCGGCGGTTCCAGCGGCATGGGATTCGCGACGGCCAAACTTTTGCTGGCACGCGGTATTCCTGTTGTCATCGTCGGCAAGGACCAGGACAAGCTGGCCACTGCGCAACAAGCACTCGCAGCACCGGGTGCAGTGCAGACCATACAGGCCGACTTATACAAGGACGACGATGTGCAGCGCGTCCTTGCGCTGGCAGCCGATCATGGAAATCCTATCCGCTACCTGGTCAATGCTGCAGGCTACTTTAAGCCGCAAGCGTTTCTGGAACATACGGGCGACGATTACGATCGTTATCTGAACTTGAATCGTGCGGCGTTTTTTATTTCACAGGCCGTGGCAAAAAACATGGCGGCCAATGGCGGTGGCGCTATCGTGCATATCGGCTCGATGTGGGCGCAGCAGGCGATCAAGGCGACACCGTCATCGGCGTATTCCATGG
Source organism: Burkholderiales bacterium (assembly GCA_028868455.1). Taxonomy (GTDB): domain Bacteria; phylum Pseudomonadota; class Gammaproteobacteria; order Burkholderiales; family Burkholderiaceae_D; genus Undibacterium. The sequence continues at coordinate 2,367 of JAGWUK010000024.1, forward strand.
CGAAAGCGGGTTTGCATGCGTTGACGCAGCATATGGCAATGGAACTGGCCGGGCAGCATATCCGCGTCAATGCTGTTTCCCCCGCCGTCGTTGCGACGCCGATTTATGAAGCCTTCATTGATCGTCAGGTACTGGACGAAACGCTCGCGACATTCAACGCGTTTCACCCGATTGGCCGAATAGGTCAGGCGCAGGACGTCGCCAAAGTGATCGACTTTTTGTTGAGCGACGATGCGGCCTGGGTGACCGGCGCGATCTGGGACGTGGACGGCGGCGTGATGGCGGGACGAAACTGATTGAGTTGCGTGCTGGTAAAAAAACGCGCAGTGATCGTTGTCGCTGCGCGTTTTTTCTTAAGGCTCTGGGCCTTGATTCTCTTCTGTTCGACTGACTTGTTTGACTGGTCGTAGTTTGCGCACAATAAAGGCGAATAGGATCAGCACCGCAGTGGCAATCCACTGTGCGGCCAGCAGCAATCCCGTAATTTGTTTACCGTTGATGCGGGCAATCAGCCAATGCACACCGAACCAGATCAGGATGGAAAGAAACAGCCACAGCAGATGATTGCCTTTGCCGACGATCCAGAACGATAGCGCGAATCCAAGCACAATAGGCAGCGCAAAGCCGAATAGAAACATCTGTACTAATGGTCCTGCGTCCATATAGGCATCCTTATCTATTTGTTTTTCTCAATCAGGCGAATGCGCGATTGCTTCGACTGCATTAAGACATCGCAGAGCACGATGTGTAAAGCCTTTGTCACTTTGAAATGTTTGCCGAAGTAATGGACATTCCTGGCAAGAGAAGTTCCCTGAACATCAAAGAAAGTGTCGTCTTGCCGCGACAATGCTGCGTCAGCCCTGAGAGAATACAAGAAATTGGAAGAACTGCAGGTTTGCTGCGATTTTGCCGTAGCGAATGCTATGGCGCAGTTGCAGAGTCCGTCAGCGGACTCTGCAACGACGGGTTTAGCCCGGAATCTTGCCTTCGACACCGTCAACGTAGAAGTTGATTTCATGCAGGAATTTATCGTCGGCAACGGCATCTTTGCCCAGCACTTCTTTGCCGGTATTGTCCTTGATCGGACCTTTCCAGATCGGTGCGCTGCCATCGATGACGCCCTGGCGTTTATCGGCGATCAGTTTTTTCATGTCATCCGACAGGCTGGCGTTGAAATACTTGAGGTCGATCATGTTTTCTTTCAGACCCCACCAGGTGGTGCCTGATTTCCACTGGCCATCCAGCACTTCGCCAACGCGCTTGGTGTAATACACGCCCCAGTCGATGGTGGACGCGGCAACGTGGGCTTTCGGGCCGAACTTGCTCATATCGCTATCCCAGCCGAAAGCCAGTACGCCTTTTTCTTCTGCCGTCTGCACGACGGCAGCCGAATCGGTATTTTGCATCAGCACATCGACACCCTGACCAATCAGCGTGGTCGCGGCTTCGCGTTCTTTGCCCGGATCAAACCATTTGTTGACCCAGACGACCTTGGTGGTGGCCTTGGGATTGATGGAGCGCGCGCCCAGTGTGAAGGAGTCGATGTTACGCAGCACTTCTGGAATCGGTACCGAAGCGACGATGCCGAGTTTGCCGGATTTGCTGAGTTTGCCAGCAGCAACGCCCGCCAGGTACGCGCCTTCATAGGTGCGCACATCATATTGCGCCAGATTGTCGGCCGTTTTGTAGCCGGTCGCGTGTTCAAATTTCACATCCGGAAAATCTTTGGCGACTTTCAGCATGGCTTCCATGTAGCCGAACGTGGTGCCGAAAATAATCTTGTTGCCCTGGTTGGCCAGATCGCGGATGACGCGTTCTGCATCGGCAGCGCTTTCGGGAACGTTTTCGACAAACGTTGTTTTGACTTTATCGCCGAACTTGGCTTCGACGGCTTTGCGTCCCATGTCATGCGCAAAGGTCCAGCCTGCGTCGCCAACCGGGCCGACGTAGATGAAGCCGACTTTTAAAGGCCCTGCCTTGGCGGCGGCAGGTGCGCTGGCCGATGCGGCTGGCTCTGCCGGTTTGGCCTCTTCTTTTTTGCCACAGCCAGCCAGGCCGATGACGGCGAGCGACAGCGCTGCTGCAAGCGTAGTTCTGCGAGAAATTTTCATGGGTAGCTTCCTTCTGTGTTGGATAAGAATGTTTTCGGTGCGACGCTTAACCACGCCATTGCCAGTCCTGCGTCATCTCAATCCGGAGCATGACTAGGCAGCGCCGGGGCGGAACGGTTTACCCAGCGAGGCCGGCATGTTCAGGCGTATCCAGTCCGGATTGCGCGAGATCAGCACCAGCACGACGATGGTAGAAATATACGGCAACATCGACAGGATTTGCGAAGGAACCGCAATACCGATCGCCTGGAAATAAAATTGCAGGATGGTTACGCTGCCAAACAATAATGCTCCCAGCAAGACCCGTGCCGGACGCCAGGTGGCAAACGTGGTGAGCGCCAGCGCGATCCAGCCGCGCCCGGCTACCAGTCCTTCTACCCACATCGGCGTGTACACCACCGACAAGTAGGCGCCCGCCACGCCGCAGCAGGCACCGCTGAACAACAGCGCTGCATACCGGATTTTGCGCACAGGGTAGCCCAATGCATGGGCAGATTCGGGTGACTCACCGACCGCGCGCAACACCAGTCCGGCCCGCGTGCGATACAAAAACCAGATAATCGCAGCGCACAGCAACAGGCTGAAATACACGGCCCAGTGCTGATTAAACAGCGCCGTGCCAAGGAAAGGGATATCCGACAAGACAGGAATACCGTGGCCGCTGGCTGGCAAGGACTGACCGACGAAAGATTGACCAATGAAGGCCGACAAGCCCGTGCCGAAAATCGACAAGGCCAGACCAGTGGCAACCTGATTGGTTGCCAGCACCAGTGCCAGCCAGGCAAACAATGTTGCCATCAGCATGCCAGCCAGCGCACCGGCGACGAAACCCAGCCACGGCATATGCGTCTGATGGGCAACGGCAAAACCGACGATGGCGGCCACCAGCATCATGCCTTCAGCACCAAGATTGAGCACGCCTGCTCTTTCATTGATCAGTAAACCCAGTGCGGCAATCAGCAATGGTGTGCCGGAATTGATGGAGGCGGCAATCAGGGCAGCAAAATTTTCCATAGTCTTATTTTTTCCAGCGCAAACGGTAATTGATCAGGGTGTCGCAGGCCAGCAGCAGGAACAGCAGCATGCCCTGGAACAGACCGGTAATGGCCGATGGCAGGCCGAGGCGTGATTGCGCCATTTCGCCGCCCAGATAAAACAGAGACAGAATCAGACCGCCAAAGATGCTGCCGACAGGATTCAGGCGGCCGACAAAGGCCACGATAATGGCCGCGAACCCGTAACCCGGCGAGATCGACGGCAAGACCTGACCGATTGGTCCGGCGACTTCAAATGCCCCCGCCATACCGGCAAATCCGCCGGAAATCAGCAGCGACAGCCACAGCGCCTTGCGGCTGGAAAACCCGGCATAGCGTGCTGCCAGCGGCGCCAATCCGCCCACCGTCAGGCGATAGCCGGCAAAGCTGCGATAAATGAATACCGTCATCAGTGCCGTCGCTACCAGCATGACAACAAAGCCGATATGCAAGCGGCTGCCATGCAGCAAATGCGGTAACACAAAGTCGCTGGAAAAGACCTTGGATTGTGGAAAATTCATGCCGTGCGGATCTTTTAAAGGCCCGCTGACGGCATACATCAGCATCAACTGCGCGATATACGTCAGCATCAGCGAGACCAGGATTTCGTTCGCATGAAAGCGGTCGCGCAACAAAGCCGTGATGGATGCCCATAATGCGCCGCCAATGACGCCAGCGATGGTTGCCAGTACCAGAACAAAGCCGCCGGACAACACCGGGCTGGCCGTATCGAACAGCAAGATCGTACTGCCTGCCGCCAAGCCACCCGCTATCAGTTGCCCTTCGGCGCCGATGTTCCAGACATTCGCGCGGTAACACACCGACAAGCCCAGCGCGCATAAGACCAGCGGCGTGGTTTTTAACAGCAGCTCGGCTATCGCGGCCTTGCTGCTGATGGGGTCGATCAATAAGACTTGCAAGCCGGTCAGCGGATTTTTTCCGAGCGCGAGAAACAGCAGGGCCCCAAAGAAAATCGTTAAGGACAGCGCCAGTACCGGCGAAAAATAAGCCATGCTGCGCGATGAGCCGGCGCGTAATTCCAGTTTAAGCATCGCTTGCCTCTTTACTTTGACGTCCCAGTGATACGGTTTGCGCGCGCGTCCATTCTTCCCATAATCCACTCATCCATAATCCAATTTGTTCGCGCGTGGCGCTGACAGTCGCTACCGACGGCGACATGCGGCCTTTGGCAATGACATACAGGCGATCGCATAATTCAAACAATTCATCAAGTTCTTCAGAGATCACCAGCACTGCACAACCCGCCTGTTTCAACTGACGGATTTCGGCGTGAATCTGCGCCGCTGCGCCGACATCGACGCCCCAGGTCGGTTGCGCCACGATGAATACTTGCGGCTGATGGGTGATTTCGCGTCCGACGATGAATTTTTGCAGATTGCCGCCAGACAGGCTGCGCGCCAGTGCTGCTGGCCCCGAGGCCTTGACGCGAAAGCGGGCAATGATATTGGCCGCGGCTTCGATGGTGTGCGGAAAATTGATCATGCCTTTGCGCACAAACGGGCTGTGTTGATGGGATAGCAGCATATTGTCGGTCAGGCTGAGTTCCGGCACTGCGCCGCGCCCGAGTCTTTCTTCCGGCACCAGACTTTGCCCGAGTCCGCGCCGCGCATCAGGTCCCAGGTGGCCGACCGGTTTTCCTTGCAGTTGTATCATGCCGGCTTCGGCACGGCGGTCTTCGCCGGACAAGGCGGCCAGCAATTCCTGTTGACCATTGCCGGAAACACCGGCGATGCCGACGATTTCTCCGGCAAATAATTCGAGGTCGATGGCATTCAGTGCGGTGGCAAAGGCATGCGCCTTCGGCAGGCTTAATTGGCGGAGCCGCAGGCGTGATTCGCCCAGTTGCGTGACCTCGCCATGTTCATGCGGAGGTAATTCTGCGCCGATCATCAGACGCGATAAACTCGCCGCCGTTTCCTGCGCCGGATCGCAATGACCGGTGACCTTGCCGGCGCGCATGACCGTGGCGGAATGGCACAGATCGCGGATCTCATCAAGCTTGTGACTGATGTAGAGAATGCTGCAACCTTCGGCTGCGATTTTGCGCAAGGTGACAAATAATTTTTGTACAGCCTGCGGTGTCAGTACCGAGGTGGGTTCATCCAGTATCAGCAATTGCGGATGCGTCAGCAGGGCGCGCACAATTTCCACGCGCTGGCGTTCCCCTACCGACAGCGTATGCACATGCCGGTGCGGTTCCAGTTCCAGTCCGTAATTGTCGCCAGTCTGGCGTATCTGCTCGGCCAGTTCCGCCATGTTGACGCCAGCATCCAGCCCAAGCGCAATGTTTTCGGTGACGGTCAGTGTGTCGAACAGTGAAAAATGCTGAAACACCATCGCAATGCCCAGTTTGCGGGCATCTTGCGGGTTGGCGATGCTGACTTCCTGTCCATTCCAGCGCACGGTGCCGGAGTCCGGCTTGACCGCGCCGAAAATAATTTTCATCAATGTGGATTTACCGGCGCCGTTTTCGCCCAGCACGGCATGAATTTCGCCGGGGGCGACCGTCAAATCAATATGATCGTTGGCCACGACCGCAGGGTAACTTTTGCAGATGGCAGAAAGTTCCAGCCTTGGCAACATCGGCGTAGCAGAAGAAGTCACATTGTCCTTTCCATCCGGGAGGTTAACAGCTCAGAGGGCTTGCCACGGTGTCTTTTCAGCTTGCGCAGCAAAGATCCGGCAATTCGCAAATGCCACTTAAGAGTAGGGAGCTTGTAGTGCAGCAATCATCATGCCATTGACATGATGAACATTTGGCCGCCATTATAAATGCGCGGCTTGTGCATTTACAAAATCAATATCGCGCGGAAATCATTGACGTTGGTGCGCGTCGGGCCGCTGACGATCAGATCACCCAAAGCTGAAAAATAGCCGTAGCCATCGTTGTTTTCCAACATCAGTTTGGCGCGCAACCCCAGATTCAGCGCCTGTTGTGCGCTATCGGGCGTGTAAATCGCGCCAGCATTGTCTTCCGAACCATCGATGCCGTCGGTATCGCAGGCCAGTGCATAGATGCCGGGCTGGCCATTCAACGCAGCGGCAAGGCTGAGCAAAAATTCGGCATTGCGCCCGCCGCGCCCCTGTCCTTTGACGGTCACCGTGGTCTCGCCGCCGGACAATACCACGCAGGGTTTGCAAAAGGGTTGCGCTTTATCAGCAATTTGTCGCGCCAGCGCGGCGTGCATCAAGCCAATGTCGCGCGCCTCGCCCTCTATGCCATCCGACAACACGTAGGCCGGAATTCCCGCTGCCTGCGCCGCTTGTGCTGCCGCATCCAGCGCCTGTTGCGCGCTGGCGATGATGTGATGCTGATGCCGGGCAAAGCGCGGATCGCCGGGTTTCGGTGTTTCTGCCAATCCGGATTGCAGATGCGCCATGATCGTGGCCGGGACGTCAATGGCATATTTTTGCAGGATAGCAATGGCTTGCGCACAGCTCGTGTCATCTGGCAAAGTCGGGCCGCTGGCGATCACAGCAGGATCGTCACCCGGCACATCCGAGATCAGCAAGGTGACCACGCGCGCCGGTGCGCAGGCCAGGCCCAGCCTGCCGCCTTTGATCGCCGATAAATGCTTGCGTACGCAATTCATTTCATGGATCGCCGCACCGCTTTTGAGCAAGGCTTTGTTGATCGCCTGTTTTTGTCCCAGCGTGATGCCTTCGGCGGGCAGCGCAAGCAGGGCAGAACCGCCGCCGGAGATCAGGCACAGAACCAGATCATCGGCGCTGAGTCCCTGCACCAGCTCCAGAATGCGGCGCGCGGCGTACTGGCCAGCGGCGTCCGGCACCGGATGCGCGGCTTCCACGACCTCGATGTGCTGACAAGCTGCACCGTGGCCGTAGCGGGTGACGACCAGTCCGGACAGCGCTCCCTGCCAGTGCTGTTCTACTGTGCGCGCCATCGCCGCAGCCGCTTTGCCGGCGCCGATCACGATGGTGCGTCCTTTGACCGGTGCCGGTGGCAAGAAGGCGGGCAGGCATTTTTCTGCACTGACAGCGGCCACGGCGGTCTGGTACAGGGAGTGCAGAAACTGGCGCGGGGAGGCAATGGACATGGCTTTGAGTAGTAATATGCAGGTTTTTGTATTTGGACAGACCCCAGGCCGCCTATGCGGCATGGCAGCTTTGAAAAGATGATAAACGATATGGCGTATGACTTTGATGAAGTAAATTCAGCAATGCAAAAGTATGTAGACCGGCAAATACTGGCCGGTGTGTCAACTGCACTGCTGGTCGGGCGGGAAGTGGTCCATCAGCATTGCACAGGCTGGGCCGACCGCGAAAACCAGATCCCTTTGCGCCGCGATCATTTGTTTCGCGTGTTTTCCAACACCAAGCTGATTACTTCCATCGCCATCCTGTTATTGATCGAAGATGGCAGGCTGGAACTCGATGCGCCAGTAGATCAATATTTGCCGCAACTGGCGAACCGCCGCGTGCTGAAACCCGGCGCTACCCATATTGAAGATACCGAAGCGGCGCGCTCGGCGATCACGGTACACCAATTGCTCAATCACAGTTCCGGGCTCAGTTACGGTTTGCTCGATCATGGCAGCGTCATGTACAAAGCCTATACCGAACGCCGCGTGCTGAATGCGTTTCAGACGCTGGCAGAAATGATGGACGTGCTGGAAGACTTGCCGCTGAGTTTTCACCCCGGCGAAAGCTGGCAGTATTCGATTGCCACCGACGTCTTGTCGCGTCTGGTGGAAGTGGTCAGCGGACAGACGTTCGACCGTTTTATTCAGGATCGCATACTGATGCCACTGGAAATGCACGACACCAGCTTTGTCGTGCCCGCAGAAAAGCGGGAGCGCCTTGCCGCCTATTATGGCGGTAGCGATCCGCAAAATATTTTGCAGCGCGGTTTGCGTCGCCTCGACAAATCGCCGTATCCCGGTGCTTTTGTTACGCCGGTACCGCGCTTGTCCGGAGGCGGCGGGCTGGTCTCCAGCCTGGATGACATGCTGGCGCTGATGCGCAGCCTGATGCCGGGTGGTGCAACTTTGTTGAAGCCTGCAACGATAGCATTGATGATGCAAAACCATCTGCCAGCCGGCGTCAGCATTGGCTTTCCAGGGGTTGGCGAAGTGCCGGGCAAGGGTTTTGGACTGGGCGGCGCGGTGACGCTCGTACCATCGTCGATAGACCCGGTGGGATCGGAAGGCGAGTTTGAATGGGGTGGTATTGCTGGCACGCATTGGTGGATTTCGCCGCGTCACAATATTGCCGGCATCGTCATGACGCAAAGACTGATGAGCTTCTGGCACCCGTTTTCTTTCGATTTCAAGCGCCTCAGTTATCAGGCGCTCGGCATACGTTAAGTATCGGGTAGCCACGTATGAAGCGACCCGGCGCGCTTCATACGCCTGACATGCTGGCCGCTTAAAATTCCAGCAAGCAGAATTAGAGCAGGACTGACGAAAAACCGCCACGGCGGTGTCATCGCTTCCTGTCGTACGACGTGACAACCTTCGTCGCTATGCCTGGCCGGAGCGATTTTGCGTCCGTCCTGTAGAGTGAAAACGATGCACATCTTGAAATCTCAATCCGGAGAAGAAAAATGAAAAAAATGATGTTGATGCACCCGCGCCAAAGCGCCTTGCTGGCAGGTGCGCTGGCGTCCGGCAGTTTGTTGCTGTCGGCCTGTAGTACGACCGGTCAACAGGCGGCAACGGACTCGCACGCTGCGACCCCTGCGCTGCAATCCGCCTGGGTTGTGCTTGGTGAACAGGGCCAGCCGGTTGCGCGCGCCATTACCACGGAGGCGGTTTGTCCGGCGCTGGTACAGGACGGTGTGGCTACACCCATGCAAGTGCGTGCGCGCGCAGAAACCATCGCACAGCGCCCTACCGCCAGCAATCCGGCGTTGTCCAAACCATCGGCATTCCCGGTGCTGACCTGTGATGCGCCAGTATCGCCCGCGACGAAGTCAGCCAGTATTGCCGGACAATATTTGCCGCTGCCAAAACCGGTCGTGCAAAAAATTGTCGTCATCGGCGATACCGGTTGCCGTCTGAAATCCAAGGACAATTATTTTCAGTCCTGTAACGACAGTGAAAAGTGGGCATTCAAAAAGATGGTTGAAACCGCCGCCACGTTCAAGCCGGATCTGGTCGTCCACGTTGGCGATTATCAATACCGCGAAAACGCCTGTCCGGATGGCAATCCTACCTGCGCTGGCAGCCCCTGGGGGTATGGCTGGGATACCTGGAAAGCCGATTTCTTTTCACCCGCCACGGCCTTGCTGAAAGCGGCGCCGTGGGTCGTAGTGCGTGGCAATCATGAGTCCTGCGCACGCGCCGGGCAAGGCTGGTGGCGTTTCATGGACCCGCGGCCGCTGCAACAAGGCCGTGATTGCAATCTGGCGCAAGATGATATACATGGCGATTACAGCCCACCGTATGCGATACCGCTCGGTAAAATCGGCAAGGAACAGGCGCAACTGATCGTGTTTGATTCGGCCAAAGTTCCTAACAAAGTGCTGGCAAAAACCGATGCCGCATACCAGATTTATATGGAACAGTTCAAGACCGTCAATCAACTGGCTGACGCGGCAGATTTTAATATCTTCATGAATCATCATCCGGTGCTGGGTTTTGCGGCGGAGCGTAAAAAGTCTGGCGACATGCAAATCTGGCCCGGCAATCTTGCCTTGCAGGATGTCATGCAACAATTGAATTCCACACGTTTGTTCCCCGCCAAAGTGCAGGCAAGCTTGTCTGGCCATGTGCATTTGTTTGAAGCGCTGACGTTCTCTTCCGGTCAGCCGACGCAGTTCGTCACCGGCAACGGCGGATCATCGCTGGACACACCGTTGTCCACGCCGCTGGCACCGGGCTTGACGCCGTATTCAGAAGCAAAACTTGATCAGTTCATGAACTCCAACGAAGTCGGATTCATGACGATGGAACGTTTGCCCGATCACTGGAAAATCCAGGCATGGAATCAGCACGGTCAGTTAATCGCCGATTGCCAGATGCAGGACAAAAAGACCAGTTGCAAGCTTGATCGCCACTAAAGCACGCATTAAGTCAATTAAAAAGCTGCGCAGGTCGCAGCTTTTTTTAATGACTGTTGTTGATTCATACGCTTGTCATTTTCCTTTCATCTTGCCGTCATTTTGCCTTTCTATACTCGTGGGCTTTCTACCCACCATAAAGACTGGAAGGCAAGACGATGGACCGCAGCAAATTGAGATTTACCCGGCATCTGATGACAGCGCAGGTATTGATGGCGCTGACCTGGATGGTCAGCAATCACGCGCATGCGCAAAGTGTCGATCCCGCGGCAACGGCGGCGCCGGAATCGACGTCCGCGCTGGATGCCGAAGCGATTAAATCGCGCGTAGTGATCACCGGGTCTGCTGTCGGTAATCGCGCTCCGGTGCAGACTTCATTAAAGGCGACTCAACCGCAATCCATCATCACCGCAACCTTTATCGAGCAATCGGTGACGCCTCTGGGGGACTACAATGCAGTCGCCAAAATCGCACCAAGTGTCGGTTCCGGCGAATCGGCAAATGGTCCTGGTCTGGCCGAAACCAAGGTGACTTTGCGCGGCTTTCAGGACGGCGAATACAATATGACTTACGATGGTATCCCGTTTGGCGATACCAATGATCCTTCGCATCATTCGACCTCGTATTTCCCTGCACGCATCATCGGCGGTATGGTGATAGAACGAGGCCCTGGCAATGCCAGCAATCTTGGCCAGGCGACTTTCGGTGGCTCCATCAATCTGTATTCCAAAGAAT
>JAGWUK010000591.1 GCA_028868455.1 Burkholderiales bacterium
GATACAACTTACCAGTGCATCGCAAATTGCGAAAGGGACAGAATTAAGCAGTAAAGCCGTCAAAGGGGTTGCCTGTCGTTTTAAAACTGTTTACGACGTATTGGTGGCGCCAATACATTTGTCCTCAGCCAAATTTGACGCCATGATTGATGCGCCAGAAAGCGTTGTTCTTCCACAAAAAGCCAGTGCAAAAATCAGCATTGAAATTGGTTTGACATCAGATCAGGTCAGTTTCGCTCAATTGAAGATGCAATCATTGCGTGCATTTATTGACGGCGAGTTGTCTTTTTGCGCTGGGTTGCGAGACACACTGTTCACAAAAAGCTTGCAGGCTTATCTTGAAGTCGATCACTCTGGAAAATGGATTGCGCTAAATAAAATCCCCATAAGTCCGGCCGGATTTGATGACGATGATGCCTTGATACCTTTTAATGCACGTTCTCACACGGCATATCGATTATTGACAGAGTATTTTTCGTTTCCAGAAAAATTCAATTTTTTTGATCTGGATTTGCAATCAATTAACTCGCATCTGGCAGGTCATTGCCGTTCTTTTCAAGTACACATTATTTTAGGCGGAATGCGTTCCGACTCAAATATGGCTCGGATGCTGAGCATTTTGTCGTCCAATAATATTTTACTGGGGTGTACGCCCGTAATTAATTTGTTCCAACAGCGCGGCGAACCTATCCGATTGACACATACAACGGCACATTACCCGGTCGTTGCAGATGCAAGGCGAGCTTATGCTTACGAGGTGTACAGCATCGATAGTGTGAAATTGGTCAGGCAGACGCCACAGGGAGAATCAATAACGGAATTCAGGCCGTTTTATTCTTTACGTCACGGAGAAATTCCAGAACACGCAGGGCACTATTGGACAATGCGCAGAGATGAATACCTCGCGCAAAAAAGCCCGGGATATGAAACTGAAATTTCCATTGTCGACATAGATTTTGATCCCGGGGCCATTGAGACTAATACGCTGAGTTTGGAACTGACATGCACTAATCGCGATTTGCCTGCTTCTCTTGCATACGGAATGCCAGGAGGTGATTTATTTCTCGAAGGTGGTTCGGTCGTACGCTCAATTCAGTTTTTGAGAAAGCCCACGCGTTCATATCGTTTTGAACGTGGACAGAGTGCGCACTGGCGATTGATTTCCCATATGTCTCTGAACCATTTGTCTTTATCAAAAGGCGGGGTAGTGGCATTTCAGGAAATGTTGAAGCTGTACGATTTACCTATGTCTGCTACCTCGCAACGGCAGATTGGAGGCGTTGTAGCGATGGAATACAAACCGGCAACAACGTGGTTGCCAGGTAATCCGTTTGCGTGTCTGGTGCGTGGTGTAGAGGTCAGAATGACGGTTGACGAAGAAGGTTTCGTCGGAAGTGGCATCCATGCGTTTGCACACGTCATTGAGCGCTTCCTTGGACTATATGTTAGTGCCAATAGCTTCACTCGTTTGATTATCGTTTCACAAAAAACTGGGGAGGAGCTTCTGAAATGTTTGCCGAGAAGCGGAGATTTGAGCCTAGTGTAATTCAGCGCCTTCTTGATGAGCCGCATAAATTCCAGTTTTTTCAGACCGTCAGAATGCTTGAGTTATGGCTTAAGCGTCATGGTGAGGTGTCCGAGACAGCGGTGGCAAATTATTTGCGGTTCAAAAATCGTATTGCCCTGAGTTTTCCAGCGAGCGAAATTGAGGCATTGAATGCCTCTCCCAAAGGAAAAGTCAAAACGGATACAGATTTGCTGCATGCACTGGAAAACGATGAACTTGAATTTATCAACATTACGCCAAGCTTCATGGGTTTTTTGGGGAGTAACGGCGCACTTCCGTATCACTATACGGAGCGCATAGCGACACATCAGATTTATCAAAAAGACGAGGCACCACGCGCGTTTCTGGACACATTCTCCAATCGCTCACTGGCACTGTTCTATAAAGCCTGGTGCAAATATCGCCTGGAACTGAAATACGAACTAAATGGGCTGGACCAATTTTTGCCGTTGCTACTCTCTATAGCAGGATTGGGTAACGCATCGCTACAAAAAGAGTTAAGTGATGACGCCGGAGTGTTGAATGAGTCGCTCGCTTACTATGCTGCGGCGATCAGGCACAGACCCGTTTCGGCGATGTACATGCAGAAAGTGCTAAGCGATTATTTTTCCGTCCCATTTGTTTTGCAGCAGTTCATTGGTTGTTGGTATCAGGTGCCGCCGGAACAGCAGACCCGTTTAGGCGGGGTGAACGTCAACCTCGGTTCTGGTGCTTTGCTCGGGCAAAGAGTGTGGCAGCGGGATTTGAGAGTGCGGATTTTGATTGGCCCTTTAAACCGCGCGATGTTTGAAAAATTTCTTCCCGGCCGGACAGGAACGAAGGCGCTCCAGAAAATGCTGACCATGTTTACCAGCGTCAGCATGGAATATGAAGTGCAACTCATATTGCGGAAGGAAGAAATCTTTGGCACGCAGCTAGATGCCACGTCTTCAAACGGACGGCTAGGTTGGGATAGCTTTTTACTGACACAGGAAGTAGAAAAAAATCGCAGCGATGTCCGTTACGAAATTCACGCACTTTCTTCTCATTGAAAAGAAGCTCAGATTATTCGGAATTGCTGCTGCAACAGGGAATCCCA
>JAGWUK010000592.1 GCA_028868455.1 Burkholderiales bacterium
GACCATGGCATTCAGGAAGAGTTAATCGAATGTAGTTTTCGTATGCCGTCCAGGGAAATTACGTTGAACGGTGAGCCATTTTTTATGGATGTCACGCCAGTTTCCGAACATTTCGGTGCTGACTTACAGCAATCCGAACGCTCTGTCGGCGCGGTGCTGACTTTGCATGCACCAACACGTATTGGTGGTCGTCTGCATGCATTACAACACTCTGAAGGGAGTGGATTTCATTTTATTATCGGCGAGTCAGAGCAAATCCGCTCTCTCAAAGCACGCGCTGCGCGCGTTGCCGTAGTCGATGCTCCCTTGTTGATTACTGGTGAAACGGGAACTGGCAAAGAGTTACTGGCGCAGGCCTGTCATGGTGTCAGCGCAAGAAGCAGTGCACCGTTTTTGGAATTGAATTGCGCTGCATTGCCTGAAAGCCTGGCGGAGAGCGAACTTTTTGGTTACATGTCTGGTGCATTCACTGGCGCGCAGCGTGGCGGCAAACCTGGCTTGTTTGAAATGGCAGACGGCGGGACCGTGTTCCTGGACGAAATCGGTGAAATGTCGATGTACTTGCAGGCAAAGTTGCTGCGGTTTTTGAACGATGGCAAGTTTCGCCGTATCGGCAGCGATAAAGAAGTCAAAGTAAATGTACGCATTATTAGTGCAACGCATAGAAATTTGCGCAAAATGGTACAAGAGGGATTATTTCGCGAAGACCTGTTTTATCGCTTAAATGTCTTGCATCTCGAAATGCCTGCTTTGCGCGAACGTCCAGACGATATTTTGCCTTTGGCCAGACACTTCATCGAACGCGCTTGTACGCAAGCGCAAAAAACAGTGTGCAGATTAAATTCCGCCGCCTGTGCGGCACTTGTTTCAAATCATTGGCCTGGGAATGTGCGACAGTTGCAAAACGTGGTTTTCAGGGCGATTACAATGTCGGATCAAAGGATACTGGACGCCGCAGACTTGGACTGGGCAGAAGGAAGCATTACTGCCGATGAGGTCAATCTGGATGTCACAGATAGCTGGGAGTCGTCCGTCAATGCGTTTGAGCAATCTTTACTTGAAAAACTCTATCCTCAGTATCCGTCAAGCAGAAAGCTGGCGGCACGACTGGAAACTTCCCACTCCATGATTGCAACAAAATTGCGAAAATACGGGATACCGCAAAAACGTTAAGTTTGCTGGAGCGCCTCAGGATCTTCCGGCAGGTTGACGGCCGGAATCCTGTATTGCTCTTCTGCCCATGCACCCAGATCAATTTGTTTACAGCGCTCGGAGCAAAACGGTCGCCAGCGATTGGTGGTTGTCCATTCTATTTTTGTATGACAAGTAGGGCAATCAATTAAGGTGGGCATGCTCAAAAATTGCAAAGAGTAAGATCAAAAGGAATGTCGTTTTCAAATGCTTTTGGTTTCATATCGCCGTCCTGCGACATAAAGCGTATCCAAAGCATGTATTTATTCGCTGAAATTTCTGGAATTGCTCCGGATTCACGCACGACACTGACGCGCAGCAGCTGGTAAATTTTCCCTTGCAGCATTTGCTGATAGCTTCCTGCCTGGGCTATGACCTTAGACGTGCTTCCAGACTCTCTTAGCAGACGTAAAACGACATTAATAGCGTCAAACAAGGGCGCAATCGGCGCAAACCAGGCAGCGATGTCCGCATGCCGTTTCTCCGTTGAATTTTTTTGCCACGCGTGATAGCTCGGTAAATCGAATTCGCAAGCCCCGCCGGGGATAATTGTTCGGCCACGGATACTCATAAGCCATTCGTTATCCCGGATATTTTGTCCGGTTTTCCCGGTACAGGCGATTAGTGCGCTGCTGGCTTGATCCACGTCTGCCAATACTTTGTCGAGCATTTCTGGTTGAACGTTTGGATTGGATCGAAAACTGATTAAAGTATGTTTCTGTCGTTCGAGTTCTTGTAAAAGGTCGGACTTCAAATCCGCACGACCAGCAACTTCCAGCATTTCAAAAATCGTGGAAAGGGCAACGTGATGCTGCATAGGATCAGACTGGTGAAGAAAAAAAGTGAATTTTTCGTACAAGTCTTCTAGCCGCAATAACGTGCGAATACGCTCGTTAAAAGGGTATTCGTAAACAATCAAAATAGTTTCCCTGTCAAATTTAGTGCCAATGCAAGCTTCTCGTGATTCTGAACCATACCGTACAAAAAGACAAATGGCTAATGTAAATTTTCAACAATATGTCATGTAAGTAAAGTTACAGAATGCAATTCGCGTTGCATTCAAAGTTGTTCAGCCATTGTCAGATACATCTGATGTAATCGCAGGACTTGTTCCTGAATGCCAGTAAGTTCACCTTCATTGAAAATGACATCGTCGGCAGCTTCTAGCCGTTGTTTGCGACTCGCTTGATTATTCATGATCGCTTTGACTTCAACTTCAGTCATGCCATTTCTGAGCATTACACGTTGCACCTGCGTTTTTTCAGTACAATCAACGACAAGGGTACGATTCACCCGGTTCTTCCAGTTGCCGGATTCAACTAATAGCGGTACAACGAATATTAGATATGCACCTTTTGCCGTTTGCTCGGCTTTCTCGGTTTCCAGGCGAATCAAAGGATGCAAAATATTTTCCAGTTTTAACTTTGCTGAAATATCGGCAAATAC
>JAGWUK010000593.1 GCA_028868455.1 Burkholderiales bacterium
TTTGTACACTATAAATGGACTTAGTGCGGAATTGCGCGAGGCTGGATTCAAAATCACCAAATTGTCACCGGAAAGTTTATTGCCTGAATGGATGATTACGCAGTCAATCATACTTGGACGAATCGATGAAGCCTTGCTCCCGCTATTGCCAGCGGCATTGGGGTATGGAATTAAGGCAGTTGCCGAACCAATCTGACCAGAAAAATTTTAATAATTACGGTATGACTGAGACAAATGGTTGACTATATTTATCGTCAGTTGCACGCTTGGGTTGCATTAATCGGCATGCTCAGTATTTCTTGTATGGCTGTTGCCAGCGACAATACAACAAAAACTGGGTCGGTGGCACATAGCGAACAACTTGCTCGGATACATGAGCGAGGTTTTCTGGTAGTTGGAGTCAAAACGGATTACCCTCCATTTGGAATGCTTAATAGAAATGGGCAACCAGTTGGCTTTGAGCATGATCTCGCTGCCGACATTGCAAGACGATTAGGAGTTGGTTTACGAAAAGTCAGCGTAACTGGGAGCAATCGTTTGCAAAAATTACAAGAAGGTGCCGTTGATATTGTCTTAGCCACGACAGGAGATACTGCGGAACGGCGCAAAATTGTGACGATGGTTGAGCCTAATTACTACGCATCTGGGGTCACACTGTTTATGCCGCCAAATGTAAACATCAAATCATGGTCGGAAACTCGCGGCAAAGCTATCTGTGCGACACAAGGTTCGTACTACAACAGAATTATGCAGCAGCGATATTTGATGGAATTGCAAATGTATAACAGTGCCAGAGATGCCAAATTGGCGGTGAAGGACAGGCGTTGCATTGGCTATTTATTTGACAATACTGCGGTCATTAGTGATTTGGCGAATCCTGAATGGGCGGGATACAAAGCGCCGTTACCACCTACTTTAATTACACCTTGGGCCATCGCTATTAGTAGTAAAGAAAAGGGTTCAGAGTTCGAGCGAATGTTAGGGAATATCGTCGCTGAATGGCATCAATCAGGCTATCTTCAGGATAGAGAAAAAGCTTGGGGACTCCCTCCAACGGCGTTTTTAGAGAATGCTCATGCTCTGTGGCAAAAAATTGACAAAGATGGGCAACCGTTTTGCCGTCGAATTGCAGATGGAAGTTGGCGTCCAGAGTGCCGTAATCAAATTTTTCTGACATCGACTGATGTCGGAGGATTGGCGCAAATTGGGCTCTGGCTCAACGAAACTACAGGTATAAATTTGACCCTCATTTACGACCGCTTTGATCGTGCGTCTTTTATGCAAGGCTTATTGACAACACTAGTGCTAACCGTACTTTCCATTATTTTTAGTCTTTCTTTAGGTATTGTCGGGGCTATTTTCGCAGAATCAAGTCATTTTATCCTTGCAGGAATAATCCGCCTAATCGGAACGGTTGGACGTATGACGCCCCCGCTACTCAGTATGTATTTAATTTTGTTTGGAGTTGGCGCGGTAATCAATAAGCATTTGGGTATTTCGTTATCGGCATTTGCTGTCGTTATAACTTGTCTCAGTATATATACCGGTGCTGGTGTAATGACGGCGATGCTGGAGTCAGTTGAAACACATCGTTTATCCGTTCCACAGTTCCAACTTCATTTTTCAAATTGCGGGCAAATCTCGCGACTTGCTAGTGGGTCTGTTACTGCTGCACTCATTAATGTTTCGAAAGCAACCATGATGGCGTCGGCTGTTGCTGTTCCCGAATTACTTTCAGCAACGACAGCTATCGTCAGTGAGCGCGGCAATGTCGGTGTAATGATGAATGCTTTGCTGCTTACTTTTCTTGTCATTATTTTCGGTGTTGTTCGCCTATTACGTTATCTTGAACGAAAACTGCTTGAGAAAGTCGCATAATGGACGTAGTAGAAATTTTAAAACAATTGACAACATGGACTCCTTATCTTTTGGGTGGCTTTGTTTTGAACATTTGGATTTCGTTAGTTGCTATGGGTATAGGAACGGGAATAGGTGGCATTTTAGCGTTGTTACGCCTTTCGAATCGTCCCGCTCGAGTACGTTTCAGCTTGATCACAACAGAATTTTCGAGAAGCATACCAACAATCGTATTTCAGTTTTATCTTGCCTTTATGTTGCCAACTGAAATACTCCTTCCGTATAGCAAACATGTTTTGAACTTCCCGATCTGGATTAAAGCGGCCTTGGCATTGGCAATTGCTGTCATTGGATTTACCAGCGACAACTTAACCATTGCAATAGATGAATGGAAGAAAGGTAATCATCATGCTGCATTTCTTTTTATTCCAAGCTGGACCAGTTACGCGTTGATCATTGTAATGGCATCAAGTACAGCTTCAATCATTGGCGTTAGTGAGCTTCTGAGTCGGTGCAATACGGTAATTAATGCTACTGGAAATACAGAACTCATGCTTCCAATTTATTTCTATGCTTGTTTGTTCTTTTTTTGTTTTTGTTATCCACTAACCGTCTTAATGAAACATATATCAAAGCAATTAAGGCGACGGTTTGCTGCCGTTGCTTAAATTGTAGTAACGGCGTGGATCTGTCATTCAAGATACAGCACTATTCAAACGGAGGCATAAAGCATCCGAATCCTGGGGTGAACTATGCGGTGGTCAAGGTTGGGT
>JAGWUK010000594.1 GCA_028868455.1 Burkholderiales bacterium
CGACCATCGAAAGGCACATCGCCCCAAGCACTGGCGCAGGATTCGGCGCGCACTTGTAAGGCTGATGCCCCCCGACGGAAGCTGACATTGCAATTTCCTTCAGCATAGCGCCAGCCACCCGGCGCATCGATCAGTTGCCCTTGACCAGAGCCAGAATGCGCATTGGCGGCGCCTCCTTTCGGCGTCACTTCAAGCGAAAATTTACCATCCGCCCTGACGCTTAAAATCCGATCAAATCGGGCGTCCGATGCATCGTAGTTTCCTGCCGCCGGATAATTGCTGTATTCCGCTGGTAAGCCTGAAGATTGTGTCGTAGCAGCCATTGCCACACCACCGGCACTACCCGCGCTTGAAAAGCTGGTTTTCGCAGAGCCATCGTTGACTTTGGACACGCCGGAAACCCAGACGCGCATCGTGTCGTGCGGATAATTCCAGTCATATCCTAATTGTACAAACATGGAGCCGATGTAAAACACGCCACCGCCTTGCAAAAAACCCTTTGCAACCGGATCGGCGGGATAAGGTGCCGAAGGTGCCACCGGACCGTCATCACGCGCCTGTCCGGAGTTTTTGTTGTAGTTGAACTTGACTGGCCATGGACTCCTGACACTGACAAAACTGATATTAAACGCCAGGTCAGTGGCACACATCCGCAAATTATCAAAACTCTCGTGCGTGCGCTCATCGGTCCACAAAGTCACGTTGTACGTCACGCATTCATCTGGCGTATTGCGACGGTTTTCCCATTGATCGAGAGATTTTGAAAAGCTGGTGATACGAATCGCGACCTTAGGAAAAGCCGGTGGATTGACATCGTCGCGCACTGGATAAGCCTTGAACAAATCTTTCAGTTTAGTATCCGTAAGCTTCTGATAACTACCGGATTGCGCGGCACTGGCATCCTGCGGCGCATCGCCATTTTTTCCGGTGGCTTTTTTCAGGCTGTTCATAAACATGGAGCCCAGATTCAATGAGCCATCGGCCGCATGGGCAGATAACGCAGCAATCAGGGGGAGTACACAGAGCGCAGCTCGTAAAGAAAGTCTTTTCATAAAGGCAGATATGGTATGTGGCGGCAACAGCATTGACGACTGGCGGTAGGCCAGAGCTTACCGATGGCTCAAATGCAGAAGCATTTATTGACGCAATCGGGCGTCACGATTCTAGTGATTAAATAGCAATAACGTTGACGCAGTTACAAACTGTTTCAATTAAATTAAGTACGGTCGATGCATCGAGACAGCAAGACACCATCGAGGCAGCGCCAGTGGGCAATGTCACTGCAATATAGAAAAAGGCACCGGCAGACAGTCCCATGCGTCGCATAGCGAATTGTCTACCGGTGCCTTTACGGCGCCGTGCCTTAGCGCGCCGTATCAATGGTTTTTCTTGGCCAGTCCCAGATACGTATCAATCACACGCTGATCACCAGCCAATTCAGACGCAGCGCCTTCCAGCGCGATCTCACCCATTTCCAGCACATAGGCATAATCGGCCACTTGTAAAGCGGCGCGGGCATTTTGTTCGACCAGCAAAATTGCCACGCCGGTTTGCCTGAGTCGCTGAATGATATGGAAAATTTCCTTGACGATTAAAGGCGCGAGGCCAAGGCTGGGCTCATCCAGCATCAGCAATTGTGGTTTGGCCATTAATGCACGGCCGACAGCCAGCATCTGGCGTTCGCCTCCGGACATCGTACCCGCCTCCTGATTGCGACGTTCGCGCAAACGCGGGAACAGCTCATACACCACTGACAACTGATCCGCATAATCTTTTTTGCCAGCCTGATAGCGGCGATAGCTGCCCAGTAACAGATTGTCCTCAACCTTCATGCTGGCGAACAACTCACGCTTTTCCGGCACCAGGCACATACCTTCGGCAACACGTTTTTCTATGGCCATTCCGGACAATTCCTGCCCGGCCAGCGAGACCTCACCGCGCATACTGCCAGTGATAGGCAAGGCACCGGCAATTGCGTTGAGCATGGTGGATTTGCCCGCACCATTCGGGCCGATCACGGCCACGATCTGACCGGCACCCACCTGGATACTGGCTTCATGCAAAGCCTCCACCTTGCCATAGAACACCTGTAAATTTTTTACCTGTAACAATGCATTCGTCATCAGTCTATCCCACCCAAATAGGCTTCCAGCACGGCCGGATGCTGTTGTACTTCTTGCGGCAATCCTTCTGCGATCTTGGTGCCGAATTCCATCACCACCAGTTGATCCGTCAGGTTCATCACAAAATCCATGTCGTGCTCCACCAACAGTACGCTCATTCCTTCGGCGCGCAATTTTCGCAACAATTCGGCCAGCTCTTGTTTTTCTTTGTAGCGCAATCCGGCGGCAGGTTCGTCCAGCAATAACAAGGTCGGGTCGCAACACAGCGCGCGGGCGATTTCCAGTATGCGTTGCTGTCCCAGCGCCAGACTGCCGGCTTCTTCGTGCATCAGATGTCCCAGTCCGACTCTTTTCAACTGGATTCTGGCTTCGTTCAACAACGCATTTTCTATCTTGCGATCACGCCGGAAAATGCTCGCGAGGACTTCACCGACATCGCCGCCTTTGGAACGCAAATGCGCACCAATCGCGACGTTTTCCAATACGCTCATGCTCGCCAGTAAG
>JAGWUK010000595.1 GCA_028868455.1 Burkholderiales bacterium
ATTTGCATGAACGTCACTTGCAAGGCAGACAATGCGTGCCTTCAGTAGCCCGCTAGTTTATACCAAACATTGCTCCAAACCTTGAATAAATATGTCTTTTGGTAAGTTTTTACCAATAAAGACCATCTTGCTTTCACGTAATTCGTTTTCTCCCCAGGGCGCACCGATGTCCGTGCCCATGATTTGATGCACGCCTTGAAAAATCACTTTGCGATCCGCGCCCTGCATCAGCAGAACGCCTTTATAGCGCAACATGCGTGGCCCGAAGACCTGGACCAGACCTCCTAGGAACTCATCGAGCTGACCAGTGTTGAATGGGCGCGTGCTTTTGAAAACAAAGGCCGCGATGTCGTCGGAATGGTGTGCGTGATGATGGTCGTGGTGATGGTGTTCATGCGTGCAGGTTTCATCACAATGTGCGTCGTCATGCTCATCGTGAGCGTGCTGATGTTCTTCTTCTGCACGTAAAAAATCCGGATCCAGATCAAGCTTGGCGTTCAGATTGAAGCCCTTGAGATCAAGGACTTCGGCAATGGCGATGTGACCGAAATCAACTGCAGCAATCGGTGCGCGCGGGTTGATTCTGGTCAGGCGCTGACGCAGTTCAGCGACTTTTTCCGGCGCCACCAGATCGGTTTTGGACAATAAAATTTTATCGGCGAAACCAACTTGCCGCTGCGCTTCTTCATGCTCATCCAGTTGCTGCATGGCGTGCATTGCATCCACGACAGTCACAACAGCATCCAGCATGTAATAGGTGCCGACTTCTTCATCGACAAAGAAGGTTTGTGCGACCGGACCGGGATTAGCCAGACCCGTGGTTTCGATGATCACACGATCAAAATTCAGCTTGCCTTCGTTTTTTTTCTGCATCAGATTGCTGAGCGCGACGATCAGGTCGCCGCGGACTGTACAGCAGATGCAGCCGTTATTCATTTCGACGATTTGCTCGTTACTGTCTTGCACCAGAATTTCGTTATCGATATTTTCCTGGCCGAATTCGTTTTCGATCACGGCGATTTTATGCCCGTGCTCTTCTTGCAGAATACGATTCAGTAAAGTGGTTTTGCCGGCACCAAGAAAGCCGGTCAGGATAGTGGTAGGAATGAGTGCCATGATTTTTCTCGAAACGGTTTATTTGGAGCAGTCAGCGCACCAGCCTTTGATCGTCAGTTCTATATCGTGGCTTTGAAAGCCTCTGCCGAGCGTGGATTGAAGCGTGACCTGTAATTGTTCGCGCAGGCTGGCCGGTTGCTGTGCATCGTCCAGGCAAAATACGCGCGCACACCGGGTGCATTTGAAATGTCCGTGAGGATCGCGCAGGTTGTGCGCATGGCCAGACTCTGCATGTTGCGCACTGCCAGAACTGTAGCGAAAGACACGGTCATCGCCGGAAATTTTGTGTGCCAGTCCGGCGTCTGTCAGGCAATCCAGTGCGCGGTATAAGGTGACCCGGTCCATGTCTGGTAAGGCGTCTTGTGTTTCCAGATGAGACAGCGCACGTTTGCTGAGCAATAAAACCGACAGTACATTGATTCTGGCGTCCGTCACGCGCACGCCTGCTTCGCGCAGTAAATCGCTGGCTGCACTATTGTTGTTTTTCGCCGCTGGGGAGGAGTAAGACTTCATATCGTTGTGCTGTTTTGCCCAAGCGCTGATTATGCCTCAAAAATGCAATTCAGTTGCAAATTTGCTGAAAAAAGGATTTTCACAGCAATCAATTTCCGGTGATTCACTCGGTTGTCATATTTGCTTTTTATACTCCGCCCCGAGTCGCGTGTTTCATCTTGCGGTTTCTCCTCATTCGCATCGATGCATTTTGCATTCGTTTGATCGTCTTCAACAAATTGGAATTCATATCATGTCAGATCAACCTCAAATCGGTCGTCGCCAGGCGCTTAAATTCTTGATGGGCGCACCTTTGCTGCCTTTGGGCGCGATGTCCACAGCATCGTTGCTCGCCGGTTGCGGCGGCAGCTCGACAGTCGCCGACGCGGCACCTGCCGATGTGACTTATGTCTCTTCTGCATTCAGCTCCATGCCTGCACCTGGCTTGTCGACACCGGCAGCGATGGCAACGACGACTGTTGGCTCGACATTGAGCGTCACCTTCAGCGATAAGAGCGTGCAAAAATATACTTTGTCGTATCAGCCTTTCTTCATTACCGGCGATATGGTTGCTGATGGCAAGGGCGGCACTTTGCTGGCTGGCGGTTATTACGACATCAATAACAAAGCGATCATCGATAAATCTGTGGCTGGCAAAGAACGTCAATTCTTCTCCGATTGCCCGGACGGTATGTCCCTGTTGTCAGTGGCTAACGCCAATGTGGCTGGTGTGAAAGGCAACACAGCCTTTGCCGTTGTCCAGTTCGAATACACGACACGCGATCAGGGTGGGAATGACATGTATGGCGTATTGCCATCGCCAATCGCGGTCTTGACACTGGATCAGGATCCGAAAACCGGCAAACTGAGCCTGGTGAAATATCACAATGTCGATACCTCCAAGGTCCATGCCTTGTGGATCACTTGCGGTGCCAGCCTGTCGCCATGGGGCACCCATCTGTCGAGCGAAGAATATGAACCGGATGCGCAATTTGCTTCATCCGATGCGCA
>JAGWUK010000596.1 GCA_028868455.1 Burkholderiales bacterium
CTGATCCATTATCGCAGCCAGACCGAAAGCATCGTCGAACGCGTTGCCGAACGCGAAATGCACACGGTGCATGGCACGTTTAACGCCGTCGTCTACCGCGACAAACCAAGCGGCTCAGCCCATCTGGCGCTGGTGCACGGACAATTGTCGCGTGATTCAGAAGCGCTGGTCCGCGTGCATCAACCGGTGTCCATCCTGGATCTGCTGGAAAGCAAGGCCACCACGCACTCGTGGAACGTGGCGGCAGCGATGGCGGCGATCAAGGCGTCAGAATCCGGCGTCATCGTGTTGCTCAACTGCGAAGAAACAGCTGAACAAATGTTTGACCAGTTTAAAGCCCTGAACACGCCGGAAACCCGCCCGCTGGGACGCGCAGCCCGCATGGATCTGCGCAATTACGGGATCGGCGCGCAGATACTGAAAGACGTCGGCGTCGGCAAGATGAAACTGCTGGCCAATCCGCGCAAAATGCCTTCGATGACCGGCTTCGATCTGGAAGTCACGGGTTATCTGGACAAACCTTGCGCCGACAAGCACTGAAATTCGCGGCCTGAGCCGCATTGAACAACGAAGTTAAGCATCATCAAGCGCATTGGCGCAAAAGGAAACATCATGACAGTAGGACATTACGAATCAAATCTGGACGGCGCTGGCGTACGCGTAGGTATCGTGCAAGCCCGTTTTAACGAAAATGTCGGCAATGGCTTGTTGTCGGCTTGCCTGGCGGAACTGACACGCCTGGGCGTGATGAATGAGGACATTCTGCATGTTACCGTGCCGGGCGCGCTGGAAGTGCCGCTGGCCCTGCAAAAACTGGCAGAGACCAATCAGTTCGATGCCCTGATCGCACTCGGTGCCGTCATCCGTGGCGAAACCTATCATTTTGAGCTGGTCTCGAATGAATCCGGCGCAGGCATTACCCGCGTCACACTGGATGCCGGCATCCCTATCGCGAACGCAATCCTGACCACGGAAAACGATGAGCAGGCGGAAGTCCGCATGCAGGAAAAAGGCACCGATGCTGCACGTGTCGCCGTAGAAATGGCCAATCTGACGCTGGCGCTGGAAGAATTGGCAGAAGCCACAGAAGACGTGCACTACGACGCCTGAGCCACCTGAATCACCTGAATCACCATTTGTAAGCCATCAGTAACAAGCAAGTTCGAGTAAGAAAAATATGACTATTAAAACCCAACACGCTAATCCCAGTAAAAACCGTTCGCCACGCCATCGCGCGCGTGAATTCGCTTTGCAGGGTTTGTACCAGTGGCTGCTGAATAATGAGGATTCCGGCGTGATCGAAGCGCATATCCGTCAGGCGCACGGTTTCGACAAGGCGGACAAAGAGCATTTTGATGCATTGCTGCACGGCGCGATCAATCATTCCATCGCCTTGCGCGAAGAAATCGCGCCGCTGATCGACCGCAGCATTGCCGAGCTGTCGCCGATTGAGCATGCCGCATTGCTGATCGGGACTTACGAATTGAAAAACCATATCGAGATTCCTTATCGCGTGGTCATTAACGAAGCGGTCGAACTGACCAAATCCTTCGGCGGTATCGATGGACACAAATATGTGAACGGCGTTCTGGACAAGCTTGCTGCCAAATTGCGCGCCAATGAGGTCGCGGCAGGTAAATAAGCATCGCTGGATAACAGACTCATCGCCTTATTTTCTGAAAAGGAAGTAAGGCGTTTTTTTTAGGTAAATAGTATGGAAAACAATCTCGCTTCGCGTCTCGACAATATTGCCCCGTTTCATGTCATGGAATTGATGAAGATGGCCGCTGAACTGGAGTCGCAAGGACGCCATCTGATTCATATGGGCATAGGCGAACCGGATTTTACGGCACCGCAAGCAGTAATTGATGCCGCTGCGCGTGCGATGGCGGATGGCCGTTTGCAATATACGTCGGCGCTGGGTGTGCCGGCGTTGCGCGCGGCCATTGCTGCGTATTACCAGAACACCTATGGACTGAGCATTCCGGCGTCACGCATCATCGTTACTGCTGGCGCCTCGGCTGCTTTGCTGCTGGCTTGTGCCGCGCTGGTCGAGCCGGGCAAAGAAGTGTTGATGCCTGATCCTTGCTATCCATGTAACCGGCATTTTGTCGCTGCGTTTGAGGGCAAGGCGACGCTGGTTGCCAGTGGGCCGGAGCATCGTTTTCAATTATCTGATCAGATGGTCTGTGAGCACTGGACGGACAACACTGCTGGCGTGCTGCTGGCTTCGCCATCCAATCCGACTGGCACATCCATCGATTCCGCTGAATTGGCAGCGATCATGCGCAGTGTAGAGCAGCGCGGCGGATTTACGATTGTCGATGAAATTTATCAGGGCTTGTCGTACGACGCGAAGCCATTCTCGGCATTGTCGTTAAGCGATGATGTCGTCGTGATTAATAGTTTCAGCAAGTATTTCAACATGACAGGTTGGCGTCTGGGCTGGCTGGTGGTGCCTGAACGCATCGTTCCGCATGTGGAAAAACTGGCGCAGAATTTGTTTATCTGTGCGTCTTCGGTCGCACAACATGCTGCACTGGCTTGTTTTGAGCCTGCAACCATCGCCATTTATGAAGAGCGCAAAGCGGAATTCCATCGTCGTCGCG
>JAGWUK010000597.1 GCA_028868455.1 Burkholderiales bacterium
CAGCTGGAACTTGATGCAGCGGATGCCTGGAGTCTGGGCAACAAAGTTGAGACAACTCTGGACAAGCTTAATCTCTCCAAAGACGCCATCATGAGCACCTTGTCCGGCGGGATGAAGAAACGCGTGGCATTGGCTTGCGCGCTGGTCAGTGCACCGGATGTGTTGCTGCTGGACGAGCCAACCAATCATCTGGATTTTTCATCGATACAGTGGCTGGAAGGTTTATTAAAAGATTTCAAAGGCAGCGTCTTGTTTATCACACATGATCGCAGCTTTCTGGATAATGTCGCGACTCGCATCATTGAACTGGATCGCGGTAAACTGACCTCTTTTCCTGGAAATTTTTCGACGTATCAGACACGTAAAGCGGAACAACTGGAAAACGAAGAAGTTGAAAACGCCAAGTTTGACAAGTTTTTGGCACAAGAAGAAATCTGGATCAGAAAAGGGGTCAAAGCTCGCCGCGTGCGCGATGAAGGTCGCGTCAAACGTCTGGAGCAATTACGTCTGCAACGTAGCGCACGTCGCGAACAACAAGGCCAGGTCAAACTGGATGTCAGTTCTGGCGAGCGTTCAGGTAAGATCGTGGCGGAACTGGAAAACGTCTGCAAGAGCTTTGGCGACAAGGTCATCGTGCGCGATTTTTCCAGCATTATTTTGCGTGGTGATAAAGTTGGCCTGATCGGTCAGAATGGTGCTGGTAAAACCACCTTGTTGAAACTCATTCTGGGCGAAGACCAACCAGATAGCGGCACGATCAAACAAGGCAGCAAATTACAAATCGCTTATTTTGACCAGATGCGTGCTCAGTTAAACGAGGAAAGCAGTCTGGCCGATACCATCGCTCCCGGTAGTGACTGGGTTGAAGTCAATGGTCAGCGCAAACATGTCATGTCCTATCTGAGCGATTTTCTGTTTGCGCCAGAGCGTGCGCGCTCTCCTGTCAAATCGCTGTCCGGCGGCGAACGCAATCGCCTGCTGCTGGCACGACTGTTTGCCAAACCGGCCAATGTGCTGGTGCTCGACGAACCTACTAACGATCTGGATATCGATACACTGGAATTGCTGGAAGAATTGCTGGAAGAGTACACTGGCACCGTATTTTTGGTTAGCCATGATCGCACCTTCCTGGACAACGTCGTGACGCAAGTGATTGTTGCCGAAGGCGAAGGTCAATGGCGCGAATTCATCGGCGGTTACAGTGACTGGGAGCGTTATCGCAGTACCGTACCAATCGCTAAACCAGTAACCAAAACCGAAGCGAAAACAGCGCCAACCACCGTAGCTACTTCATCGGCAAAAACAAAAAAACTCAGCTACAAAGAGCAAAAGGAACTGGAAGAATTGCCAGCGCTGATTGCATCACTGGAAAAAGAGCAACAATCGATCACGGAAAAACTGGCCGATGTTGAACTGTATAAAAACGGCCCGGAACAGGCCAATATTCTGAACGCCCGTTTCGCAGAAATCGACGAACTTCTATTGGCGGCACTGGAAAAATGGGAAGTAATCGAAGCAAAAACGAAAGCCTGAACAATGGCATACACGAGGATATGCTGCGTCAATTCGGCATATCCTTTAAAAGTGCAGTTAAATTCCTACGACAATTTTTTGTGATTTTTGCAGAAAATCCATTTAGCAGGAGCAAGAGTGTCCACATCCAGACTTGTTATTGCTGCGACTCTTTTCATCGCCTCCAACGTCATTGCCACGCAAAGCCAGGCACAAAATCTGTATCGCTGTGGCAGCGCATATCAGGACAAGCCTTGCGAAAACGGACAAGGAAAAATCATTGGCAAAATGCGATCCTCCTCCGATGTCGACAAACCGGTGCTGGAACCAGCTTGCGCCAGGCGTGGGCAAGATGCACAGAAAATTCTCTGGATGCGTGAAGGCGGCGCGCTGCAAGATAAGCTCATGGAAGAAGCCGGCAACGAAGAACGCCGTCAGTTAATTGCCGACATTTACGCAGTGCGCGGCAATTCCAGCGATATCCGGACTGCCATAGAAAAAACCTGCATGGAAGAAAAAGAGCGCGAACGCCAATTCGGCATACGACCTGCACAAGCAGAGTCCAGACAGCGTGACGGAAAGCCAATAGGCGATGCAGGCGGCAATAGCGCCAAGCAAGAAAGCTCTCGCACCAACACAGCAGCCAATCGGCAACGAGCGCTTTGCGAATTGCTCAAAAAAGAATTGAACAGCGTCCGCAAACAACAACGCAGCGGCGGAAACGTCAGCGATATGGAGCAATTGCATCAACAAAAACGCGAGTCTGCATCTACAATGAAGTCACTCGGCTGTGACGAAGCAACTGGCGCAATAGAGTAACGACTGAGAAATTATTGCTGGTAAAGCTACAGTTTGCTACCACAATCGCCGCATTTTTAGCGATGCATAAATAGCAAATTATGTTAAATCGTCGCAAGCAAAGGTTTTATCGCTAGAATCGATGTTGCGTAACAATTTTCTAACTTCGTTATCATTGCTTGCACATGAAATTACGTCTTCAAGCCTGCCTATTTTATTGCTGCGCAATATCTGGATTGCAAGTTATGGCTGCCGAAGTGTATACCTGCAAGGATGCCAGTGGTAAGGCGTTCGTTTC
>JAGWUK010000025.1 GCA_028868455.1 Burkholderiales bacterium
TTGACGCAAGTGCCGCCGATGGTGCCGCGCTCGATCAGCGTGACGCGCGCACCTTGCTCGATGGCTTTCAGTGCCGCCGCCATTGCAGCGCCGCCGCTGCCGATGACGGCAATATGCAAGCCGTTCCCGCTTTTGTCAGTTGCGGCAATCTTACTGTAGTTGCGTTTGTCGAACCCTTCATCGAAAGTGCCTCGATAGCCCAGTGCTGCGATAGCGGCGAGCATCCAGTCATGGTCAGCACCAGCGTCAGCCAATATCTGTGCCTTGCTCTCGGGATAGGAAACCGACGCTTTGATCACGCCAGGAATCTTTTCCAGGGCATCTTTGACGTGTATGGCGCAGGACGAGCAGGTCATGCCGTCCACCTTTATTTCGATCATTTTTTTCTCCAGTTCTGGTCGGTGGGCAGCAGCCATCGGCCTTTTGTTTGCACCGAACCGCGTAAATGGTCAAGCCGATGAACGCTATAAGCGTAGGCAGCAGCACATAGTCGAGATAGCCGGTCAGTGCGGACAAGCCGACCAGCCCGAGCAAAATAACAAGAACCGGAGTGAAACAGCACAGCGCCACCAGCATCGTGCCGATCACGCCGACGCGTATCAGGTTTTTTGGATTTTGCACGATCAGTTTTTTACAGTAGATGGATAACCCGCATCCTCGGTCGCTTTGGTCAGTTTCGGGACACTGGTCTTGGCATCGTCGAAGGTGACGGCGACTTCGCGTTTCTCGAACGCGACGTTAATTTTGCTGACGCCGTCGACACGTGAAAGCGCTTTCTTGACTGTGATCGGACAGGCGGCACAAGTCATGCCGGGCACGGATAAAGTCGCAGTCTGCATGGCGGCCCAAGTGGAAGCGGCGGCGGTGGCAAGCAGGATAGAGACAAGTAATTTCTTCATGGTGAACTCCTGATCAATAGAAAAATGGAAGGACGTAAGGGAATCCGAGCGCGATGACAACCAGCACGGCCACGATCCAGAAAATGAGTTTGTAAGTGGTTCGTACCTGCGGCATTGCGCAGACTTCACCAGGTTTGCACTCCTGTACCGGCCGGAAAATGCGCCGCCAGGCGAAGAACATTGCCACCAGTGCTGCACCGATGAAGATCGGACGGTACGGCTCCAGCGCTGTCAGGTTGCCGATCCACGCACCGCTGAAGCCGAGCGCCACCAACACCAGCGGACCAAGGCAGCAGGTCGACGCTAGAATTGCGGCCAATCCACCAACGGCTAAGGTGGTGGAGTCTGTTTTATGCCTGGTTACCATACTTCAAATCCTTTTGGACGATTCCGAGTAGACTAAGCATAGGTGCGGAGTCAGGTACGGACTCAAGGAGATTTTTGCGATGGGTGAAAAAAATTTTACGGTCGGCCAGTTGGCCAAAACCGCTAATGTCAATGTAGAAACAGTGCGTTATTACCACCGGATCGGTTTGTTGCCAGCACCGGAACGAGCCTACGGCAGCATCCGACGTTATGGAAGCGATGCGTTGCGACGCTTGCGCTTTATCAAGCGCGCACAGCGGCTGGGCTTTGCATTGGAAGAAGTGTCATCACTGCTGACATTGGACGATGGAGCGCATTGCGCTGAAACCAAATCGCTGGCTGAGCAGAAGCTGGCGTTGGTTCAGCAAAAGATTGCTGACCTAGCGACCATCGAGTCCAACTTGCGCAGCTTCATCGATGCTTGTGCGCATACTGACGGTAGTTGCGGTTGCCCAATGATTAATGCCCTGGCTGCCGACGAATAATCTGCCGTGCTGAATACACGCAGCCCCTAGTACCGGGCACGCGCCGCGCAACACCACGCTCATCGCGATTCGAGACGTGCGGACAATAGAACGAGACGCACGGTTCACCTTCCGCTATCGATCCGGAATACCATTTTTCATGACGCAGCGAATCCGGAGGAATGTCCCTTCGTATGCAGAATTTGCATCGCGCCTTTTTCAGGAGAAATAATCATGTCAAATGTCATCATTCACCATCTTGCCCCAGTCGATCACGTCAAGGCGGAAGGTATGCAGAAAGAAATTCTTGACGTCGCACTCAAGCAAGTTGGCTTCATCCCGAATATGTACGCCAACATGGCCAATGCACCCGGCGTGCTGAGCACCTATTTGCATGGCTACGCGTTGTTCCGCAGCGAGTCCGGGCTGTCGTCGGTCGAGCAGGAAGTCGTGTTCCTCGCCATCAGCCAATACAACGGCTGCAACTACTGTACCGCAGCGCACAGCATGATCGCCGACAAGATGTCGGGCGTGCCCAAGGAGGTGCTGCAGGCAATCCGTGCGCAGCAGCCGATCCCGGATGCGAAACTGGCTGCTCTGGCAGCAATGGCTGTTGAAATGGTTGCCAAGCATGGACAGCCATCCCAAGCAGTCGTCAAGGCTTTCCTGAACGCCGGATACCAGGAACGCGACTTGCTCTACATCATTTTGGCCGCTGCGGTCAAAGCGTTGAGCAACTACAGCAATCAGGCCTTCGGCACGCAGGTTGATGAGAAATTTGCCGCCTACAAGGTCGACTGATTCAGGCGACCGATGGATGGCTACGACATGCCGTTGAAGTCGGCATGCGGCGCATCATCCCAACGCAAGGCATGGTAGTCGAAGCCGAGCCCTACGCCCGGTTTGACGATCTGAAAATACGGCGAGACATCGAAATCGCGTGGCGTAAACAGACTGTGGTGACGCACGCGCAAGATATCTTCAATACAGCCGGGGCAATCCGGACGGTCGGCGTTGCGCGTATCCGTGATTGGCAAGATGGGAAATCGTATCGACTGAAATGCTTGTGCGATCAGTGTGGACATATGGCGCGGGTCGGATCGCCGCTGCCCAACGCAAGCATGCGGTGCCGAAAACGCAACGGCACCGGCGGCGGCAGATCGCGGGCGAGATCGATCACGTTGCGCAATTCGTATTGATTGCCCAAACGGGCAATCGCAAACGCAGTCAATCGTCGGCAATCCAGATCGGTCAAACAAACAGGACGGCAAATGCGGGTATGCGCGCCTGCAAATTCATCAATGCCGACACTGCGCACGCCTTCCACGATATCCGCTTCGATAAAACAGTGATCGGGATTGCCGCCTGCGCCGGCCAAGTGCGTGCCAACGAAAAGTGCGGCATGCGACCAGGTTGACTGGGTCAGGTATTTGATTGAGGTACTGACGCGGCTGTTGCCTTCTACCAGCAACACGTCGCCGGGTTGCAGCGATGCGAGCAATCGATCCTGGTTGGTTGCCGGCCCGGTGCCATGCACATGTCTCGTTTGCGTGAGGAAGTGCGCCAGACGCTGCCCCAGCCAACCGAGTGCCAGTCCCATTGCCCGAATCCTTGCGGCACAAGACGGTTACGATGCTTGATAGCGGCGAGCAATCCAGTGATCGATCGAAACCTTGCCCGGACCTTTGGCAATCAGATACAGCAAGATCGCAGCCCATGTTCCATGCGTCGGATATGCATCCGGATAGACGAAAATCTCGATGACTAGCGTCATGCCGAGCAAAGCCAATGCGGAAAAACGCGTCGCCAGGCCAAACAGAATCAGGATCGGGAAAAAATGTTCGGCGAAAGCGGCCATCGGCGCAGCCAATTCCGGCGGGATCAACGGCAGGCGGTATTCGGTCTTGAACAGGTCAATGGCGGAATCGGATAACCGCGGCCAACCCAGGTGAAACTCGCCGCCGATCAGGTCAATGGCGAAGCCTTGCACCTTGGTCTGACCGGATTTCCAGAATATGGCAGCAATCGAGAAGCGGCCGATGGCAGCGATGAGCCAATCGGGGATGCATCCGAACAGGGCAATCAGCCGTTCTATCAATGCGGCCACTTTGGATGTGACAGCGGAATCGGTTTGGCGATGTGAGATCATGGTTATTTCTCCCTTGATGTTGTTATGGTTGAGATGAGTTGCTTCTGTAGCAGCAGGCTGAGCGTATTGCCCAGATCAAAATCCGCGTGGGCCAGGCTGGCCTGTTCGACGGCGCTTCCCAGTGTTGTGCCGTCCAGCAAACGCGCAATAAAATCGGCCGCGCCTGCCGATACGCGCACGACCTCGACATCGAGATGTGCCCGAACGATCAATACGTGCTCCACCTCCTCGGGATCGACCGTGGCGATATCCGCGATGCCTTGATGTGCCGCCCAGAGCGATGCGACTGCGTACTGCGAACGCAGCAATCCCACAGATGGATGGAAAGCGACCAACATGTTCGGCAATTGATCGACGTCCATCAGTGATTGTGCGATTGCATCGGCAGTCAGGGTTGGGCATTCCGCTGCGTGATAGGCGCGCACCCGCAACATCTCCAGCCGCGCGACATCGGCCAGATAAGGCACCGATGCGGCCGGCGGAAAACGTTCGATAAAGTCCGGAAACGACGCGCCGTAAAAAGCCAGCACGCGCGAACGGGGCGGTTCGGCATCGACA
Source organism: Burkholderiales bacterium (assembly GCA_028868455.1). GTDB lineage: Bacteria > Pseudomonadota > Gammaproteobacteria > Burkholderiales > Burkholderiaceae_D > Undibacterium. The sequence continues at coordinate 4,437 of JAGWUK010000025.1, forward strand.
TAAAGCCGTGCCATCGCACGAAAGAATTCTTCGCCGACTAGTTCCTGCGCGACCTGATACGTATCCGCGAGTGCATCGATCAGCGAAACAATCACATTGTTGCGATACACCGCAAAGCGTACTGCCGGATCAGAACCGTTCCAGGTGGTCAGTCCCGCAGGAATTGGCCGCGCGGGATCGCGCAGTGCATCGAAAAATTCTTGTTGCCCGCTCATGCGGCATTCTCGCGGACGGTATGTGACTGCATCAACAGTTCAGCCTGCCCGGCTTCCCCGAACAGCACGTCGAAAGCAGGAATATCGTTGTCGCGTTCGATCAGCGTGGCAACCGGTCCGATGCGATCCAGCGCGTAGTCGTACAGTTGCCAGACCGCTTGCGCGACAGGTGAGCCGTGGCTGTCGATCAGCAAGGTATCGCCGGCGCCGTCCTGCTCTTGCGCAAAGCCGGCCAGATGGATTTCGCCCACCGCTTGATGCGCCAGCGCGTCGAGCGCGGCATACGGGTCGCGATGATGGTTGATGCAGGAGACGTAGACGTTGTTCACGTCGAGCAGCAAGCCGCAACCGGTGCGGCGCAACACTTCATTGATGAAATCGGTTTCCGCCATGGTGGATGTCGCAAACTCGACATAAGTCGCCGGATTCTCCAGCAGCATGCGACGCTTCAGATGTGTCTGCACCTGGTCGACGTGGTCGCATACGCGTTGCAGCGTCTGTGCGTCATACGACAGTGGCAGCAAATCGTTGAGAAATACATCGCCATGGCTGGACCAGGCCAGATGTTCCGAAAACGACTGCGGTTTATAACGGTCGATCAGCGCAGCCAGTTTGTCCAAGTGCGTTACGTCAAGTGCAGTCTCGCCGCCGATCGACAAGCCGACTCCATGGATGGACAGTGGATAATTTTCGCGGATGCGGGTCAGGTAATGGTGGAAAGGGCCGCCATCTACCATGTAATTTTCGGCGTGGATCTCGAAAAAACCGAGATTTGGTTGGGCGTCGATAATCTGGCGGAAATGTTCAGGCTTCAGGCCCACGCCTGCTCGTGCAGGCAAGTTGGGGGCTGATGCAGATGCTGGAGCGCTGTTGCGTGGCAGCACGGAAGAAAGAGCTGTTGGCATACCAGGCGCTCCGCTAATGTCGGTTGGCGATCAGGCCTTCTTTTCCTTGAACGCGATGAGTTGTCCAAATCCTGTAGGCGAGGTTTTGGATACTGTCTTTGCACAAGTGCCGGCTGGAACCATCGACCAGGCATTGCCTTGATGATCGATTTTCGATGTGCCTGCGCAGGTAGTGCCTGCACCAGCCTTGCAGTCGTTCTTGCCCTTCAATGCGACGCCGAAACATTTTTCTGTGTCAGCCATCTTGTCAGCCGCCAATACAGGCGCAGCGGTGACGGTTAGTGCCGCGCCAAATGCCAGTGCCAGTGCGGCGGCGGTTGCTTTTTGTGTCTTGGTGAAACTGCTCATGGTCAATCTCCTTTTACTGTTGAGAAAAATTGCCTCAAGAGAGGCACGTCAAATTTATATAGGCAACGCGCACACAACTCGATGTTTGAGTGTCTTTGCAAGCCTAATGCCAACATAGTCGTAGGTCGGCACCTGTTTCTTACACAGATGATCAATTATTGTTGCAAGAGATTGTCCAGCTGACCGCTGCGATCCATTGCAGACAGGTCATCGAATCCACCGACGTGTAAATCGCCGATGAAGATTTGCGGCACCATGCGCCGTCCGGTGCGTTCGGTCATGGCCTTGAATGCAGTCTGATCCTGATCAACGTCTATCTTGGCAATATCCGTGACGCCTTTGCGTTGCAATAGCCGCTCGGCACTTTGGCAATACCCACACCATTGGGTACCATAAATGATGACTTTTGCCATGTTATCTCTCCTGAAAATGATTCGGCATTCATCGCCGCATATGCTGCGCAACATTGACGTATCTATTGCTTCTGTCGCTGGCACAATTCGATTTATTACAGAGGCATGGAAATTGTTCGTAAATGGTATGCGATCGCCTTATTGCGATCCTCTGACTAATGGAAAGCCGAATCCCGTCAATACGACACCCGTCAGCATTAATACAATATGTAGCGGCTCAAGCCGTCCGATTACCAGGCATGACACGAGACTGCCTGCAAAAATTGAGGTTCCGATTCGTGAAAGCGTATCGAAAATAAATCGCTGTACGGTATTCATGCCCATCCCCGTGTTCGTATTCATAAAGACTTCGTCTCTGTGCGCTGTCTAATTCTTACAGTGATGCAGTTTGGTCTGTTCGCCCATGTGACGCGCGACCATCAATTTAATGGCGGCGATATTTTTACCGCTTTATCTGACGTGCAAAGCTAAAACCGCCGCGCGATCGAGTCTGTCGTGGAAGTGTAAGAAATCTTCTGCCCGCAACGACTGTACCGTCAACACGCGGCCGCAATCATTGTGTGAAGTGGTCGTTATTGCAACTATAGAGGAGCGCCATGCACGCCACACTTCCATTGCTGCAGGCAACCGAGTTCCCCCAACTCCGTCGCCGGCAACTGACCACTTTGCAAGTCAATCTCGGCTATCGCTGTAACCAGACCTGCCTGCATTGCCACGTCAATGCCGGGCCGAATCGCACTGAGATGATGGATAGCACAACGATGGCGCTGATCCCTTCGGTTCTGACTGCGCGCAACATCACCACGCTGGACCTGACCGGCGGCGCGCCGGAGTTGCATGATGGCTTCCGGCAATTGGTGCGCGAGGCGCGTGCGCTGGGCGTCAAGGTGATCGACCGCTGCAACCTGACCATTCTGTTCGAGCCTGGTCAAGAAGACCTGGCCGAATTTTTGACAGAACAACAGGTCGAGATCGTCGCGTCGCTGCCCTGTTATTCGCTCGCCAATGTGGACAAGCAACGGGGGGAGGGCGTGTTCGACAAGAGTATCGCTGCGCTACAGAAATTGAATGCGCTGGGTTACGGCAAGGAAGAATCGGGCTTGACGCTCAATCTGGTCTATAACCCGCAAGGCGCGGTGCTACCACCCGATCAGGTCAAGCTGGAAGCCGATTACAAGCGCGAATTGTTCGACCATTTCGGCATCGTGTTCAACCAGTTGTTTGCGATTGCGAACATGCCGATCCAGCGCTTTGGTTCGACCCTGATATCGAAGGACAAGTTCAACGATTACATGCGCCTGCTGAAAGAAAATTTTGCAGCTGCCAATCTCGCCAATGTCATGTGCCGTAACCTGGTCAGCGTCGACTGGCAAGGCTATCTGTACGACTGCGACTTCAACCAGCAATTGGGTCTGGATTTGCCGCACGCATCAGCGATGGCGCAACTGCGTGAAGGACGTCCTCACTTGCGCAGCCTGCTACGCGAAGATGTTGAAGGGCGTGCGATTCGCGTGGCCGATCACTGCTACGGCTGTACTGCCGGACAGGGCAGCAGCTGCGGCGGCGCGTTGTGAAGCTTAACTTTATGAAAAAAATCATCATCCTGCTGGTTGCCGCATTATTGATCGCAGCCTATTTTGCGCTGGACTTGCATCGCTATCTGACGCTCGATGGACTCAAGGCAGGTCTGGGACAGTTCGAGACGTGGCGCGCAGGTTCACCGCTATTGGTTGGATTGATTTTCTTTGCGGCCTATGTGCTGGTCACGGCGCTGTCCTTGCCGGGCGCGGTCATCATGACACTGGCGGCAGGCGCCTTGTTCGGCCTGCTGGGCGGCACGGTGATTGTGTCGTTCGCGTCGACCATGGGCGGGACACTGGCCTTTCTGACGTCGCGTTACCTGCTGCGCGACGCGATCCAACAGCGCTTCGGCGACCGCCTCAAGGCGATCAACGATGGCATGGCGCGTGATGGCGCGCTGTATCTGTTCACGCTGCGATTGGTGCCGGTGTTTCCCTTCTTTCTGGTCAACCTGCTGATGGGACTGACACCGATCCGCACCCGCACTTATTATTGGGTCAGCCAGCTCGGCATGCTGGCCGGCACGCTGGTGTACGTCAATGCGGGTACCCAATTGGCGAAACTAAAGAGCCTGTCCGGGATCCTGTCACCCGCCTTGTTGCTGTCGTTTGCGCTGCTCGGCATTTTTCCACTACTGGCCAAACAACTCATGAACTATCTCCAGCGTCGTCGCGTGTATGCAAAGTGGCATCGTCCTAAACAATTTGACCGCAATCTGATCGTAATCGGTGCCGGTGCTGCCGGATTGGTTACCTCCTATATCGCCGCCGCAGTGAAAGCCAAGGTGACGCTGATCGAAGCGCACAAGATGGGCGGCGACTGCCTGAACTATGGTTGCGTACCGAGCAAGGCGATCATCAAGTCGGCGCGCATTGCGCACCAGTTGCGCCACGGCGAACACTACGGACTGGAAAACACCATGCCTGCATTCAGCTTTCGCAAGGTGATGGCGCGCGTGCATGAGGTCATCCGCACCGTCGAGCCGCACGATAGCGTGGAGCGCTATACCGAATTGGGCGTGGAGGTGTTACAAGGCTACGCCCGCATTCTCGATCCGTGGACAGTCGAGGTAAAACTGAATGACGGCGGCACGCAGGTGCTGACCACACGCAGCATCGTCATCGCCACAGGTGCACAGCCGTTCGTGCCGCCGCTGCCAGGGCTGGACGAGGTCGGCTACGTGACCAGCGATACGCTGTGGGACGAGTTTGCCAAACTGGATGCGCCGCCTGCGCGGCTGGTGGTGCTGGGCGGCGGGCCGATCGGCTGCGAATTGGCGCAAAGCTTTGCGCGCCTCGGCTCCAGGGTCACGCAAGTCGAAAAAGGATCGCGCATCATGGTGCGCGAAGACGAGGAAGTCTCCGCCCTGGCGCGCGATGCATTGGCACGCGACGGCGTTGCAGTGCTCACCGGCCACACGGCGCTGCGCTGCGAACGTGAAGGCGAGCGTAAAGTCATCGTGGTCGAACATGACGGCATCGAGCAGCGTATCGAATTCGACGCGTTGTTATGTGCAGTCGGCCGCGTGGCACGGCTGTCCGGTTATGGCCTGGAAGACCTGGGCATCGAGACCAAGCGCACGGTGGCGACCAACGATTATCTGGAAACGCTGTATCCGAACATCTATGCCGCCGGCGACGTGGCCGGGCCTTACCAGTTCACCCATATTGCCGCGCATCAGGCATGGTATGCGGCGGTCAATGCACTGTTCGGCGACTTCAAGAAATTCAAGGTCGATTATTCGGTGGTGCCGTGGGCGACCTTCATCGAGCCGGAAGTCGCGCGCGTCGGATTGAATGAACAGGATGCCAGGGGAAAAGGCATCGCCTATGAGGTCACCAAATACGGCATCGACGATCTGGACCGCGCCATCGCCGACGGCAATGCGCACGGCTTCGTCAAGGTGCTGACCGTGCCGGGCAAAGACAGGATTCTGGGCGTGACGATCGTCGGTGAACACGCGGGCGATTTGCTGGCCGAATTCGTGCTGGCGATCAAGCATGGACTGGGTCTGAACAAGATACTCGGTACGATCCACACCTATCCGACCATGGCCGAGGCGAACAAATACGCCGCTGGGGAATGGAAGCGTGCACATGCGCCGCAACGCGTGTTGGCGTGGTTGTCGCGCTATCACGCATGGAGACGGGGCTGATCATGTTGCGTCGCTTGGTTCAAACTTTCTTGCTGTTTGCCGCCGTGATCCTGTCATCGCATGCGGCGGTATTCGACCATGCGGGCTGGGATGCGTTGCTCAAGAAGCACGTCGTGGTGCTGAAGGCTGGACAAGTCACGCAAGTGGATTACTCGGGATTCAAAACTGATCGCGCCGCGCTAAGGCAATACCTGTCCTCAGCCTCCGGCGTTGCCCGGCCTGAATTCGATCAATGGAGCAAGCAGGAACAATTGGCGTTTCTGCTCAATGCTTATAACGCCTGGACAGTGGAGTTGATATTGAGCGCATATCCGGACGTGTCCTCCATCAAGGATTTGGGCTCATTGCTGCAATCGCCTTGGAAAAAACGTTTTATCCCATTGCTGGGAAAAACGCGTTCGCTTGACGACATTGAGCATGACTTGATCCGCGGCTCCGGCCGCTACCAAGAGCCACGCGTTCATTTCGCAGCTAATTGCGCCAGCATCGGTTGTCCGGCGCTGCGACAGGAAGCCTATGTGGCCGAGCGGCTGGATGCGCAACTGGAAGACGCGACGCAAAAATTCCTGTCGGACCGTAGCCGCAATCGGCCTGAAGACGACGCGCTCAAGGTGTCGAGCATCTTCAAATGGTATCGCGGCGACTTCGAACAAGGCTGGCGCGGTGCCAGCAGCCTCGGCGGTTTCCTCGCGTTGTACCGCGAGGCACTGGGACTGCCTGCCGAAACGGCCAACAGTTTGGCGGCAGGCAAAATGCACATCGATTTCCTCCCTTACGATTGGCGGCTCAACGCCAGTAGCGGGAAAGGGCGGGTGCCATGAAACTCTCCATCATCGTACCGATATTGAATGAAGCGCAGCAGTTGCCGCTGTTGCTGGAACGGCTGTTGCCGCTACAACGGCATGGTTGCGAAGTCATCATCGTCGATGGCGGCAGTAACGACGGTTCCGCCGACACCGCACAATGTGCAGGCTTCACGGTGTTGCGTGCGCCGCGCGGTCGTGCCCGCCAAATGAATACGGGTGCTGCGGCAGCCACCGGCGCGACGCTGCTGTTTCTGCATGCGGATACACAGTTGCCAGATGGCGCGGGGGTATTGGTGGAGCATGCACTCGTGGATGGCACTCATGGCTGGGGACGTTTCGACGTCTGTATCGCGGGTCGGCCTGCGATGTTGCGCGTCATCGGACGCATGATGAATTGGCGCTCGCGCCTAACCGGCATCGCTACCGGCGACCAGGCCATGTTTGTGACGCGTGCGGCATTCGATGCGGTGGACGGATTTCCGGATCAGCCTTTGATGGAAGACATCGAACTGTCCAAGCGCTTGCGTAAGGTGTCGCGTCCGGCCTGCATCGCCCGCTGCGTGACCACCTCCGGTCGACGCTGGGAAACGTACGGCGTCTGGCGCACGATTCTATTGATGTGGCGTTTGCGCTTTCAATATTGGCGCGGTGTCCCAGTCAACCAACTGGCGCAGGCCTACAAATGAAACCGGTCCGCATCGTGATTATTGCCAAGGCACCGCAGCCCGGCCTGGCCAAGACGCGCCTGATTCCGGCGCTTGGCGCACAAGGTGCGGCCGACCTCGCGCGCCACATGCTCATCCACACGCTGGACAAGGCGCTTTCCGCCAACATCGGGACAGTGGAATTGTGCGTGACGCCTGCACCCTCCGATCCGGTTTGGCAAACATTGTCCATACCGGATGCGGTGCACTGGTCCGATCAGGGCGACGGCGATCTGGGCGAGCGAATGGCGCGTGTAGCGCAGCGCGTGACCAATTGTGGGGAATCGGTTGTGCTGATCGGAACCGATTGTCCGGAACTGAGCGTTGAGCATTTGCGGCAGGCGGGCAGCGAATTGCAGCGCGTCGATGTGTCGTTTTTTCCGACTGTCGATGGCGGTTATGCGTTACTCGCCCTGAAGCATTTTCATCCATCCCTATTCACGGATATCGCATGGAGCACTGACAGCGTGGCGTTCGAAACCTTGTGCCGGTTGGAACAACTGGGCTGGACTGTGCAAAGCCATGCCAAGGTGCATGACATCGATGAACCTGCCGATCTGACGTGGTTACCAAACCCATGATTGGTTGCAACGCATATGTAACAGAAGTTTCAATCGTGTTGATTTTTGACACTGACGTCTTAAGAGCCTGAGGGCGCACATTGTTAATTGCGGGGCGATCCCCGACTCTTCCGAACTTTATGTCCAAGCGGCCGCAAGACGCGCCAATTGACGATTGATATTAGCGACAGATTTTTATTTTCCGCAGGGGTGTAACAATTTCAGGTCGAGTTCCGACTATTCACAATGAAGGGCAAGGTTAATCTCGGTTATCGGGATGATTTTTTGACTGCAACTTTCTTCATCCGATGGAAAACAGGATGACTTAAATTGACGTCATGAAGCCACATCCTTCACATGAGGCGCGCGACAACGTGCTGATTGGCTGTAACGGCACTGAACCATTTATTGCAGTATCTATAGCAATTCATTCATCCTACTGGAGGCATTCACCATGACCAATTTATCTTCCCTGTTAGCCAAATCCATCGCATCCGCAGTCGTGACCACAGCGGCGCTCAGCGGATGTTCCATGATGTGCCGCGCTTGTACCGGCCGCAAATGCAGCGCACAAAGCTCGATGCAAAAATGCGGCGCTTGCAAAGCCAAGTGTGGCGCATGCGGCGGCAAGAAATAGCCGGCTACTGTCTGGGGCAGACTAACAGATGCCCCAGTATTTATCATGACAGCATCGCTACTGCTTCGACGCCATTGGCGTGCCGCTACAGATGCGCAGATTGCCGACGTTCTGCATAACGCGCGCGTCAGTGTGTCGGCGTTTGCCGATGCGACGGCGGCATCCGGATCCCTGATCCAGAGCCTGATACAGGGCGTCGATGTGATTGAATTCGATCACTATCCGCCGGAAGACGTGGTCGATCTGCGCAAAGGATCGCAGTTCTATTACCACTCG
>JAGWUK010000026.1 GCA_028868455.1 Burkholderiales bacterium
TTATAGAGAGGCGACTTGCTAATTGCAAGCCCCTTTGCAAAAAATAACCTGGGCGACAAGAGGCGGGGGGCTTGAGCAGGCTCACTGAGTGGTGAACGACTGTGACGTATAATGAGCCGGTTAAGGCATCCGTGGCGAAGAGCAAAAGGTATGGCAAATCTGGTCGAATTAACTGATATCTGTATTGTAGGGAATGGTGCGGTCGGCAAAGCGGCAGCGCTGGGATTTGCGCAAGCCGGGTTGAAAGTCCGCTTGCTTTGCCGGAGCGCGGATGAGGTACAAAAGTCCGGCAGTTGGGATGTCCGCGTATTTGCCTTGAATCACGTAGCGCATGATTTGCTTTCGTCGCTGAAGGTCTGGGATGCGCTGGATCTGGCGCGGGTGGAAGCTGTGACTGCGATGCAGGTTAATGGAGGCAGTGCCACTGACGCCGGTAAGTTGGGGCTGGACGCTTACGGCGCCTGTGTGAATGAATTGGCGTGGATCGTCGAAGACCGCAATTTGAATCAGGCACTGGATACAGCAATTAAATTTTCTCAAAATCTGACGGTCGTGACGGGGGGGGCGCAACAATTGCGGTTGCACGATGCTTATGCGGAATTGCGCCTGGAAAGTGGTGAGGCTATCCATGCTTCTTTGGTGATTGGCGCTGACGGTGCACAATCGTGGTTGCGTGGTCAGTGCGATATCGGCCTGGATTACCGGGCGTATGGGCAAAAAGGCGTCGTCACTAATTTTGAATGCGAAAAACCGCATCACGGCGTAGCGCATCAGTGGTTTGTAGAAGAGCAGGGCATCATCGCGCTGTTACCTTTACCAGGACAAAGAGTGTCACTGGTGTGGTCGGCACCGGATGCGCTGGCACAGCAACTCATGAATGAACCTTTGTCGGCACTGGTACACCGGCTGGAAGAAGTTTGTTTGCCCGTCCTGGGACATTTGACTCCGGTGTTGCCGGAAGATATCAAGGCGTTTCCGCTGACACTGATGAAGCCGCATAGCTGTATCGCGCCGCGCGTTGCGCTGGTTGGCGATGCGGCGCACGTGGTGCATCCTTTGGCTGGCCATGGCATGAATCTGGGATTTGGTGATGTGAATGCTTTGCTGGATATTGTCAAAAAGCGTGAAACCTATCGCGATTGTGGTGATGCGCGTGTACTGGAGCGATACCAGCGTGTACGTAAGGAAGAAGTGATGTTGATGCAGCTGGCGACCGATGGCCTGGCGCGTCTGTTTGCGTCCGATCTGGTGCCAGTGCGCATGATGCGCAATATGGGAATGAACTTACTGGATCGTTTGCCGCTCTTAAAGAAAAAAATGGTAGCGCATGCATTAGGTAAGTAGTTGGTGATAAGCGAAACCAGGTTGGCTCCTGACTTTGCGGTCACCTTGGCATCATCATGCAGGATCGTGTTGATCCTCGTGTTGATCCTTTTAAACAGTGAATAAAGAAAAGAGTTTGGCGATGAAGTTGATCAGATTGGTAATGGCGATGTGCCTTGGCTTGTCCGGGCTGGCGATGGCAGAAACAGCACAGGAAACTGCCGTAAAAAAATTATTGGAGCCGCGTCTCGGTGCGCACGTTAAGGTGGATTCGATTTCCAAAACGCCGTATGGCGGTTTGTATGAAGTACGTGTGGGTTCAGACATTATTTATACCGACGAAAAGGCGCAGTATCTGTTTGTCGGTAATGTGATCGATAGTCAGTCTGGTACCAACTACACGCGCAGCAGAACGGATGAACTCAATCGGATTAAATTTTCCGAGTTGCCATTCGACTCAGCCGTCAAAATGGTCAAAGGCAACGGCAAGCGCGTCATTGCCGTCTTTGAAGATCCTAACTGCGGCTATTGCAAACGCTTACGCAAGACATTGGCAGGCATGGACAACATTACGGTTTACACATTCATGTATAACATTTTGTCCGAAGATTCCGCTGTGAAATCAAAAAACATCTGGTGCTCACCAGATCGTAACAAAGCCTGGGATGAGTGGATGGTGAATGGCAAAGCAGCGCCAGTGGCTGCGGCAAATTGTTCGACGCCGAATGAGAAAATTTATGCGCTGGGTCAGAAATTGCGCATCAATGGCACACCGGCCATTTTCTTCGCTGATGGCTCCCGTATTCCGGGCGCGGTCGATGCTCAGGGGCTGGAGGCAAAATTCGCCAGTCTGAGTACGGTCAAAGCGCATTAAGTTTTTTTCGCACCCGTGCACATGTGGACCGGGATACTGCTTGCTGCCGGGCGGGGTAGTCGCTTCGACCCCGCTGGAACGCGCAATAAATTATTGCAGACGCTGGACGATAACCGCAGCCTCGCTGAATGCAGTGCCGCGGCTTTGTTATCGCAGATCACCGATGTGCTGGTTGTTGTGCGGCCTGACAGCGATGTATTGGCAAATCGCCTGGCGCAACCGGGTTGCCAGACCACGATCTGTGTGACGGCAGATCAGGGGATGTCGGCGTCGCTGAAGCACGCTTTGCAATTACGCAGCGCGAGTCGGGGCTGGATCATTGCGCTGGCCGACATGCCTTTTGTTCAGACTGCAACGATCCGGGCCTTGCTGTCGGCCATGCAAAACGGCGCTGACATTGCTGTCCCCGTTTATCAGGGGCGGCGTGGCAATCCTGTCGGATTCTCTCAAAAATATCTGCCACAGTTGTTGACGCTGCATGGCGATCAGGGGGCGCGTCGCTTATTGCAGCAATTTGCCGTGCATGAAGTGCTTGTCGACGATGCAGGTATTCACCGCGATATTGACTTCCCGGCCGATTTGGCTGCGTCGCAGGGCTGAACTTCTTCTTTCGATAAAATACTGACGGCGCGATGGTAGGACTGGCGCAAAGTCACGTCAGCAGTGCGTTAGCGCCATGTCGTGCAACTCGGACGACGTGTGGCGTCCTGGTTGCGATGGCTCGTCGGAAATGCACACAACATTTTGTCTGTCGACATCGCTGACTTTCCTGGCAACGGGAGTTTTCTCAGCCGCAAAGAAAGATCCGCCAAGGCGAAACAAGTGTGCGTCAGTTCTGAGCGAATTAAGCGATATGAATTCGTCACTTGCGATCAGCGAACTTTCAATGAATTAATACCAGTTACGTTCAGATATATCTAAGCATACGATTTAGCCCTAGAATAGCGGTTTTGTTTTATTTGACAGAGTATCAGTGCACCTTGCCAAAAAAGACACTTGCCGCTCAGAGGTTGGTGTGATGTGCAGTGGGTTCGCTGCATCTGTCGTTTTTATTGAGAAGTTGGATTGATGAATAATCTGAATCAGACACTGGTGATCCGTCTTGGCTTTCTCGGCCTGGTGCCTTTTGTTTTGCTGACTCTGGCGTGCTGGCTGGTGCATCCGGACTGGCTGGGGTATTTCATCAAGGCGCAACTGGCTTACGGGATTGTGATTTTGTCGTTTCTCGGCGGCCTGCATTGGGGCGTCACGATCATGGCCGGTGCTCAGGATCACGAAGAAGCGCGCCGTGCCTTGATCTGGGGTGTGATTCCAACCTTGATTGCCTGGTGTTCATTAATCAATATGGGTTTTGGTTTTTTGGTGCAGGTGATCGGTTTTATCGCTGCCTATAAAATCGACAAACGCCTGTATCAAAGCTATGCGATTCCGGAGTGGTTCATCAACCTGCGCCTGCAGTTGACGCGTGTCGTCGTTACCGCGCAAATTTTCACTTTCATTGCTGCCAATGTGCGCAGCTAAGACCTTACCTGTTATCCGTATTTGAAAGATCGTTCCGCATGAAAAAAACGACGAGCAATAAGAGACAAGCTCCTTTGCTGACCGCGCTTGCCGGTTCAGCCAGCAAAATTATTTATACGATTGCTCCTAAAGATCTGGCCGGCCATGTGTTTGCGCTGACCATGCAGATTGATGCGCCTGCTGCCGGCGGACAGATTCTGAGTTTGCCAGCATGGATACCGGGCAGCTATATGGTCAGGGAATTTTCGCGCAATATCGTGAAGATTACGGCAACAGCAGGCGGCAAGAAAGTTGCCTTGCGCAAGCTTGACAAACACACATGGCAAGCGGCGCCATGCACGGAAGCATTGATCGTCAGTTACGAAGTGTATGCCTGGGATTTATCGGTCCGGGCGGCGCATCTGGATCAGAGTCATGGTTTTTTCAATGGCACCAGCGTGTTTTTGTGCGCACAAGGGCAAGAAGAGGTTGCGCATATCGTCGATATTCAGCGTGCCGAAGATGCCGCCTGTAAAAGCTGGCGTGTGGCGACCGCTTTGCCGGAATTAAAAGCAAAACGCTATGGTTTCGGCACCTATATCGCCGCCAACTATGATGAGCTGATCGATCATCCGGTCGAGATGGGCAATTTTGCGTTGGCCAGTTTTGAGGCGCACGGCGTGCCGCATGATTTTGTCGTGACTGGCAAAGTCCCGAATCTGGATATGCAGCGCGTAGTCGCCGATGTGAAAAAGATTTGCGAAAGTCAGATTGCGTTTTTTGAGCCACGCAGCAAGCGCGCACCGATGGCGCGTTATGTGTTCATGACGATGGTTGTCGGGGAGGGTTATGGCGGTCTCGAGCATCGTGCTTCGACGGCATTGATTTGCAATCGCGGTGATTTGCCGGTGCTGCATCAGGCGGACATGAGCGACGCGTATCGCGGTTTTCTTGGATTGTGCAGCCATGAGTATTTCCACACCTGGAACGTCAAACGTATCAAACCTGCTGCGTTTGCCAGCTACGATTTGCGTCGCGAAAACTATACGAGCTTGCTGTGGTTGTTCGAAGGTTTCACCAGTTATTACGATGATCTGATGCTGGTGCGCGCCGGGCTGATTGATGAAGCGGCCTATCTGAAGCTGATCAGCAAGACGATCAACACGGTAACGCGTGGCAGTGGCCGTCTGAAACAAAGCGTGGCGGAATCGAGCTTCGATGCCTGGACCAAATATTATCGTCAGGACGAAAATTCGCCGAATGCGATCGTTAGCTATTACACCAAGGGTTCGCTGGTTGCGCTGGGTCTGGATTTGACGTTGCGCGCCGAGACGGCAGGAAAATATTCTCTGGACGATGTCATGCGTGCTTTGTGGCAGCAATTTGGCCGCGATTTTTACCAAAAGTTTGCAACTGGCGAGCAACAGGGTTTGCCCGAAGACGCGATAGAAAGCATTGTCTTGCAACTGACCGGCGTCAACATCAAACGCTTCCTCGATCGTTATGTGCGCGGGACCGATGATGTGCCGCTGGCAAAATTATTCGAGGCGTTTGGCGTGGCCTGCAATCCGGCGGGAAAATCCGCCAGACCGGCATTGGGTGTACGTGTGGTGAAGGACGGCAATGATTGCAAACTGGCGAATGTGTACGAAGGCCGCGCCGCGCATCTGGCCGGTTTGTCTGCCGGAGATGTGCTGATCGCGATCAATGATTTGCGTGTCACGGCTGCTGATGCGGCCGATGGCTTGGCGAGTGCGCTGAGTCGTTATCGCGTTGGGGAAACCTTGCAATTGCACGCTTTCCGCCGCGACGAGTTGTTGGTCGTGCAGGCGACTTTGCAAGGTGACGATATGCCTTCGTCCACCTTGAGTGTGCAGCAGAATGCCAGGGCGCCGTTGGCAGCATATCGTCCCAGTGTTCAAAAGCTGCGTCGGAAATCAGTGTAAATATCAATACTGGCTGGGAGTATGAGTGTTCATGCCATTGAAGCGCAGATTTTAAGTGCGCTTCAATGGCATTTGAATGGATACTCCCCTTTTTTAATGCTTGTTTGCCTGGAAGCTGACAGGTGGCAATCAGAAGAACAGGTTTCGTAATTCCTGCCCCGGATTGTCTGCCCGCATAAATGCCTCACCGACCAGAAAACCATGCACATTGGCGGCGCGCATACGCTTGACGTCGTCGCTGTTCATGATGCCGGATTCGGTGATCACCAATTTGTCCGGCGATAAACGCGGCAACAGACCGATGGTGGTGTCAAGCGTGACTTCAAACGTACGCAGATTGCGGTTGTTGATGCCGATCAGATTGGTCTTGAGTTTTAGCGCAGCATCGAGTTCATTGCCGTCATGTACTTCCACCAGCACATCCATGCCCAATTCATGCGCACAGGCTTCGAGCTCCGCCATCAAGCCATGATCCAGCGCCGACACGATCAATAATATGCAATCCGCGCCCCAGGCGCGCGCCTGATATACCTGATATGGGTCGATCAGAAAATCTTTGCGTAGTGCAGGAATTGCGCAAGCGGCACGCGCTTGTTGCAGGTAAGCCGGCGCGCCCTGAAAAAACTGTTCATCGGTCAGCACCGACAAACAGGCTGCACCGTGTTCCGCATAACTGGCGGCAATGTCCGCAGGGCGAAAGTCGGCGCGCAACACGCCTTTGGATGGCGAGGCTTTTTTGACTTCAGCGATGACACCGGCTTGACCGGCCTTGATCTTATTGCGCAGACTCGTTTCAAATCCGCGCAATGCAGCGCGTGCAGCTGTATCGCTTTCGACATCGCTGCGCAGGCTGGCGAACGATTGATAGCGTTTGGCGGCAGCGACTTCATCGGCTTTGACTGCCAGGATTTTATTCAGAATATCGGCCATGCTTATGCTCCCTTGCCGAGTTGCTGCGTCACTTCCACCAGTTGATTCAGTTTGGCGAGAGCGGCACCCGACGCAATCGCTGCCTGCGCTTTTTTGACGCCGTCAGCAATAGAACCGGCGATGCCAGCACCA
Source organism: Burkholderiales bacterium (assembly GCA_028868455.1). Taxonomy (GTDB): domain Bacteria; phylum Pseudomonadota; class Gammaproteobacteria; order Burkholderiales; family Burkholderiaceae_D; genus Undibacterium. The sequence continues at coordinate 6,706 of JAGWUK010000026.1, forward strand.
TACAACGCCGTGCCCGCATTCAGACTGACGATGTCGGTTGCAGCACCAGCGACGTTGTTCATCACTTCCAGAATTTTCGCTTTCGATTCTTCGGCACCCGATACTTTGAGCTGACGATTCGAGACCATGTTGAGGCCGAAGTCTTCGGGATGAATATCGTATTCACGAATTTCGCCATTCACCAGTTCACCCACCATCGTTGGCGCACCGAGCGAGACTTCATCCATATTGTCGCGGCCCCAGACCACCAGCGCATGTTGCGCGCCGAGGCGTTGCAATACGCGCACCTGAATGCCGACCAGATCCGGATGAAACACCCCCATCAGAATATTCGGTGCAGCCGCCGGATTGGTCAGCGGGCCGAGAATATTAAAAATCGTCCGCACACCCAGTTCTTTACGCACCGGGGCGGCATGCTTCATGGCCGCATGGTGATTCGGTGCAAACATAAATCCTATGCCGGTTTGCGCGATGGATTGGGCAATTTGTTCTGGTTTCAGATTGATGTTGACGCCCAGCGATTCGAGCACGTCAGCACTGCCGGAAGACGACGAAACGCTACGTCCGCCATGTTTCGCCACGCGCGCACCCGCGGCGGCGGTCACGAACATGGAGGCGGTGGAAATATTGAACGTATGCGCACCATCACCGCCGGTGCCAACGATATCGATTAAATGATCCGTATTGACCATCGGTACTTTGGTAGAGAATTCACGCATGACCTGCGCTGCTGCCGTGATTTCGCCGATGCTTTCTTTCTTCACGCGTAATCCCATGGTCAGCGCCGTAATCATCACCGGTGACATGTCGCCGCTCATGATTTTGCGGAACAGATACAGCATTTCATCATGAAAAATTTCGCGATGCTCGATCAGGCGCGTCAGTGCTTCTTGTTGAGAGATAGTCATGATGGAGTTCCAGTCAAAAAGTTTTTCAGCAAGGCATGGCCATGCTCGGACAAGATGGATTCAGGATGGAATTGCACGCCCTGCAGATCAAACTGTTTATGGCGTACGCCCATGATTTCGCCATCGTCGGTCCATGCCGTGACCTCCAGACAATCGGGCAAGGTGGCGCGTTCTATGGCCAGCGAGTGATAACGCGTAACGGTGTAAGGACTTGGCAAGTCGCGGAATACGCCGACGCCAGTGTGGGCGATCAGCGATGTCTTTCCGTGCATGACTTGCTTGGCACGGATGATGTTGCCACCATACGCCGCGCCGATACTTTGATGTCCGAGACAGACGCCCAGCATAGGAATCTTGCCAGCAAACCGTTCAATCACCGGCACTGAAATACCGGCTTCATGTGGCGTGCATGGCCCTGGCGAAATGCAGATGTGATCCGGATTCAATGCGGCAATTTCATCCAGCGTGATTTCATCATTGCGATAGGTGCGCACATCTTCACCCAGCTCGGCAAAATACTGGACCAGGTTGTAGGTAAAGGAATCGTAGTTGTCGATCATGAGTAGCATTTAAATTTCTCCGTCCAGGCCATCTTGTACTTGCTCGGCAGCGCGCAGTACGGCGCGTGCCTTGTTTTCGGTTTCCTGCCATTCCATTTCTGGCACCGAGTCGGCCACTACACCGGCGGCGGCCTGCACATACAACATGCCGTCTTTTAATACGCCGGTACGAATGGCAATCGCCAGATCCATTTCGCCGCCAAACGACAGATAGCCGCAAGCGCCACCGTAGATGCCGCGTTTGACCGGTTCGAGTTCATCGATCAATTCCATCGCGCGCACTTTCGGCGCACCCGATAACGTACCGGCCGGGAAGGTCGCTTTTAACACATCCAGATTCGATAATTCCGGCTGCAAAATGCCTTCGACATTCGAGACGATATGCTGAACGTGGGAATATTTTTCGATCACCATCTGGTCGGTGACTTTGACACTGCCGGTCCGTGCGATGCGACCGATGTCGTTGCGCGCCAGGTCGATCAACATGACGTGCTCGGCGATTTCTTTCGGATCGGCCAGTAATTCTTTTGCCAGTTCCGCATCGCGTTCCGGTGTCGCGCCACGTGGGCGAGTGCCGGCCAACGGGCGGATGGTGACTTTTTTATTACCGTCATTGAGCGTTTCGTTGCGTACCAGGATTTCCGGTGAGGCGCCGATAATCTGCATGTCGCCGAAATTGTAGAAATACATATAAGGCGAAGGATTTAAAGAGCGCAGCGCACGGTACAAGGACAGTGGCGAATCAACATAGGGTTTCTTGATGCGCTGGCCGACTTGCACCTGCATCAGGTCGCCTGCCATGATGTATTCCTTGGCTTTTTCGACGGCTTTTAAATAATCTGCTTTCGCGAAATCACGGATGGATTCAGTACGCACAGACGCCGATGTGACAGGTGCATCGACGCTGCGGCGTAACATGGCGCGTAAGTCTTTCAATCGTTGACGCGCTTTCGACCAGGCTTCCGGTTGCGTCGGGTCGGCATACACGATCAGGTAAAGCTTGCCGGAAACATTGTCAATGACGGCCAGTTCTTCAGTCAGCAGCAACTGGATTTCCGGCAGACCCAGATCGTCGGCAGGGGCACTGTGCGCCAGGCGTTTTTCGACATGGCGCACGGTATCGTAGCCGAAGTAACCGGCCAGACCACCGCAAAAACGTGGCAAACCAGGGCGCAGTGCAACTTTGAAGCGCGCCTGAAATTCTGCGATAAAGGCCAGCGGGTCGCCTTGACGTGTTTCGGTGATTTGTCCATTTTTGAGCACTTCGATGCGTTCGCCAAAGCTGCGTACCAGCGTATTGGCAGGCAGGCCGATGAAGGAATAGCGTCCAAAGCGCTCCCCTCCCATGACGGATTCCAGCAAGAAGGTATTTTTACCTGCGTTCTGGGTCTGCGCCAGTTTCAGGTACAGCGTCAGCGGGGTTTCCAGATCGGCGAACGCTTCCGCGATCATAGGGATACGGTTGTAGCCTTGCGCGGCCAGCGATTTGAATTCGAGTTCGGTCATGATTTTCTTTCAGCCGCCAGCAAGTGCTCGCAAAATGGAGTGAGGGCGGATAAGACAGATTGATATAACAAGCAAGGAGATGTGCGATGGGTGTGCACAGCTACTCGCGGCATTCTTTTAGGAGAATTGCCAGCGTCGCCATAGCCAGGCCTCAAAAGTGCCTGGTGTGATTGCGGGACGTTTGTTATCGAGAAACATTCGTGATGTGAATGATTTGAAAGTCAAAGTTGAGTTGCCGTCGAAAGCAGTTGTGCCGCTTCCAACAGGGTTTCGACTATACCATCACTTTCGACATTTTGTATAGCTTCACCGTGGTTGTAGCCATACGGCACGTTCAGCACGCGACAGCCCGCTGCTCTGGCTGCAATGGCGTCATTGCTGGAGTCGCCTATTGCCAGCACCTGCTGTGGCTCGAGCTGGAAATTGCGGCAAACCTGCAACAGCGGCATCGGGTCTGGTTTCTTGCGTGGAAAAGAGTCGCCGCCGTAGATGAGTTGAAAATAATCGTGTAGCCCCTTTTTCTTCATGAGCGGCAATGCAAATGCCAGCGGTTTATTTGTCACGCAAGCCATGTGTAAGCGCAGGTCGCGCATGGCTTGCAGACCTTCGATGACGCCTGGATACAGCTTGCTGTGATCGCCATTAATGTCCAGATAGTGCCGCTGGTAAGTTTCCAATGCATATTCAAAATGGGCTTTTACCTGTACTGCGTCGAAATCGACTTCCAGCACTTTCTGGATCAGGTTTTCCGAACCTTTGCCGACCATAACTTTGATCTGTTCCAGTGCCAATGGCGCCAGTTTCAGATCAGTGCGCATACGATTAATCGCCTCCAGAAAATCGGGCGCAGTATCGAGCATGGTACCGTCTAGGTCTATGATGACTGCTTTAATTTGTGTGAACATATTGCTGGACTCAGGGACGCAGTATTCATGCGCATTTCCAGCGTGCTGACCGGAAACGCGGATGGCGGTTGGATGATGTGCGTATCAGACTTTGCTCAGTTCGCTTCGCATAGAAGTGATAACTGCGGCGTAGTCCGGTTTGCCAAAAATGGCCGAACCAGCAACGAAAGTATCGGCGCCGGCGGCAGCCACTTCAGCGATGTTATCGATTTTGATGCCGCCATCGACTTCCAGCATGATGTCGCGCCCGCAGGCATCAATCATTTGCCGGACTGCAGTAATTTTTTTCAGTGTGTGCGGAATGAAGGATTGACCACCAAAGCCCGGATTGACGGACATCAATAAGATCAGGTCGAGTTTATCCATCACATGTTCAAGCACATTTAATGGCGTCGCCGGATTCAATACCAGTCCAGCTTTGCAACCATGATCGCGTATCAGTTGCAGACTGCGGTCTATGTGCTCGGAACCCTCAGGATGAAAGCTGATGATATTGGCCCCCGCTTTGGCAAAGTCGGGAATAATACGATCGACAGGTTTTACCATCAGATGTACATCGATCGGCACTTGTACATGCGGACGGATGGCTTCGCAGACCAGCGGTCCTATCGTGAGATTAGGGACATAATGGTTGTCCATGACATCAAAATGGATCATGTCGGCGCCAGCAGCAACGACGTTACGGACTTCTTCGCCCAGACGTGCGAAGTCGGCAGATAGGATGCTGGGGGCAATGCGGAATGTAGGCATAGTTTTGTGATGCAGAAAGAAGATGCGTCATTTTACTCTGCGCCTGACTACTCGTAATGGACTTCGTCTGGCACAATACAGAGATTGATTACATTGCAATAGTTGCGAGGTGAAAAAAATGGCTGCATATGAAATGCGTGTTTCGGTGGTGAGTCAGTATTTAAAAGAACAATCTGAGCCAGAGCAGGAAAGTTATGTTTTTGCATATACGATCACCATCAAGAATACCGGCAGCGTTGCTGCTCAGGTGATTGCGCGTCACTGGATCATTACCGATGCCAAAAATCATGTGGAAGAAGTAAAGGGGCTAGGCGTAGTCGGCCATCAACCGTTCCTGGCACCAGGCCAGAGTTTCGAATACACCAGCGGCAGCTCGCTGAAAACGCCGCAAGGCAGCATGCAGGGAAGCTATTTCTGCGTTGCCGAAGATGGGCACCGGTTTGAAGTTAGTATTCCTGAGTTCGTACTATCCTTACCACGCACGCTGCATTGAGATCGATTGCTTAATTTGAATCTTGCTCTTTATTGACGGGTTTTGTTGGTCGTGAATCCGGTTTTTTTCCCGAAAACATGGTCCACCAGACGATGAATATCAATATCGACATTGCTATTCCCGCTTCTAATGCTAATAGCCACATAATCATTTTCCTCAGACGTCGGACGAGCAGGCATTTTACCTGTTTCAGTTCCACATCAATTCATTGACATTGGCCCGCTACAATAGAGGGTCGTTTATTCACACTTATCAGGAGAGAATATGGAATTCGAATGCATTTTGACTGAAGTCAGAGAAAAAGTTGGTTTAATCACGTTGAACCGGCCTAAGGCAATGAACGCCCTGAATGATCAATTGATGAACGAACTCGGTGAAGCATTGATCGCTTTTGATAAGGACGACAATATTCAGTGCATCATCCTGACCGGTAGCGAAAAAGCCTTTGCCGCCGGTGCAGACATCGCCGCCATGGCCGACTATACATTTATGGATGCGTATAAAGGCAATTACATTTCGCGTAACTGGGAAACGATACGCCAGATTCGCAAGCCAGTAATCGGTGCCGTTGCCGGTTATGCATTGGGGGGAGGATGTGAGCTGGCAATGATGTGTGATTTCATTATTGCCGCTGATAATGCCAAGTTTGGACAGCCGGAAATTAAACTGGCGACAGTGCCGGGTGCTGGCGGCACGCAACGTCTGCCGCGTGCGATTTCCAAATCGAAGGCGATGGATATGTGCTTGACTGCGCGCCTGATGGACGCAGTGGAAGCTGAGCGGGCAGGTTTGATTTCTCGCATCGTCCCTGTTGATATGTTGCTTGAAGAAGCATTTGCAGCGGCGAATACAATTGCTGCGATGTCCCTGCCTATTATTATGATGGTGAAAGAATCAGTGAATCGCGCCTACGAAACGACTTTATCGGAAGGTATTCATTTCGAGCGGCGCATGTTCCATGCAAGCTTTGGTACAGAAGATCAAAAAGAGGGTATGAAGGCATTCCTGGAAAAACGCCCGGCGGACTTCAAGAACAAATAAAGAGGATAAATAATTTAGCGGGAGCACTTGCGCTGTGCGGTGTGAGTTTGCTATAGTTCGGCTCCCGCTGAGAAGCGGAGCAAGTGAAGAAGAGCTGATGAAGGTGGAGCGGAGCGATCTGCGAAGGCTGGGGTCAGAAGATGTTGGCGCGGTA
>JAGWUK010000027.1 GCA_028868455.1 Burkholderiales bacterium
ACACCCAAACGCCAGCGCCGTTCTTAACCGGCCAATTTCTTCACGGCGCTGCCGCTGATCAGTGTCAGATTCGGCGCCCGTCTGGCATTGATGGCTGTCTCGCCGTACACCGACGTTTCTTCGTCATTGAAAGAAGTATAGTGAGCATCAATGCCCGCCTCAAATTCTATGAGTTCCTTCTTTATTGCCTCATTTTCCTGATCTTGCGTACTCTACCTTTTCGTTCACTAAAATAATAAAGTCAGCTAATGCCTACGGATTTGTCTATAAGCCCACCGACCAGCAAGAAAAATCACAAGGATTGAAAATCCATTCCCTATGATAAGCGCGGGAACCGGACTCTCCCATTTATCCATGTTAGTTGTTCTTCCATAGTATGGAGGACCGTCACCATATGCGCCAACAATGGAATCAATGTCCAAGAAGATGACAAACGCAAACAAAAGCGCACATCCCAAAAGAACAAGGTACGCGGTGACCTTGATCATTTGGTGTATCGCACGGTAAGTGGAATGTAGCAATCGCCTTTATCCTTCAGCTCATCTGCGAGTGCTGCTACAAAACGATTCATATTGAGGGAGAGATCAATACAGCCTGCACTTCCAGGTGTGCTGCCTCCGTGAATGAAAAATCCTCCTCTTTTAAAAGTCTCGGTACTCGGATAGGGATGAATTGTGATCCAGTAATCACCCCATGCGAAGCGAGGATTTCTGAGTCTGTACCATGCATTTTCTTGAAGTTCCGACAGCTGAATCCAGTATTCTCCCGCCGGAATCGGCCCCTGATCTGGCACATGTTGCCTATCTGAAGAATAGTCAAATTTTCCGTCGTTTGTGCGCCCTGATACGGCTGAAAACGAAATCATCTTCATTGATCCCAGCGCTTGGAGACGTTGTCCATTGAAATGGAGCGAGAGAATTGATCGTCTGCAGACACGAACTTTGGGGGAGAATCTTTCCCTCGCATACCTATCGGACATATCTGGATTTTCCTTTTTAAAAATGAGTAAATTGATAATTTGTATTTTATGGCAATGTCATTTCACAAAACAAATAGCGTTACTCATTTTTACAGGTATGACCGCCTATGCGTCTTTCACTGCCGGTTGCATTATCTGGCTTATCAAGCAGTCAAATATCAATCGCTTTTTTGAAGTACTTTTGGTAGCTTGAACAGGAAGCTAAGCCTACGACACTTTTTTCTGTCGGCCAAACAACCGGCGCCTCCACTTTAGCTCATCAATTTTTCAAAAATTGACCGCTGACCATGTTGCTCAAAAACTTGCTGGAGCATGCTTTCTGCCGCGAGCCCGGTCGATGCCACTAAAGCGTTCCAGACGAAAAAAACAGTTTTGCATCGCTGCAAAATCATGCTGGAAATAAAAAAGCGCTGACAGTTTTACGTCAGCGCTTTTTTTACGTCGGCAGAATTGGTTGCAGCGACATACGCGCGATAATTTGCGCAAGGAACAATGCAACTCGACACAGCACAACACCGCAAGGGCGGCCTGACTGCCACGGACACCCAAACGCCAGCGCCGTTCTTAACCGGCCAATTTCTTCACGGCGCTGCCGCTGATCAGTGTCAGATTCGGCGCCCGTCTGGCATTGATGGCCATTTCACCGAAAGCGGAGGATTCGTCGGCCAGTTTGAAGACGCTGACTATGTCGCGCAAGGATTCTGCTTGCTGGTGCAGGCTTTCTGCCGCAGCGGCAGCTTGCTCCACCAGCGCGGCGTTTTGTTGGGTCGTTTCATCCATCTGCGCAATGGTCGCGTTGACTTGTTGAATCCCCGCATTTTGCGACTGACTGGCACTGGCGATTTCGCGGATATTGTGCGACACGCGCTGCACGCTGGCCACGACGTCCTGCATGGTGCTGCCTGCCTGATCGACCAGTTGCGTGCCGATGCCGACTTGTTCCACCGAATTACCAATCAATGCTTTGATTTCTTTGGCTGCCGTAGCACTGCGTTGTGCCAGATTGCGCACCTCCGAGGCAACCACGGCAAAGCCGCGTCCCTGCTCACCGGCACGTGCCGCTTCAACGGCGGCATTTAACGCCAGAATATTGGTCTGAAAAGCAATGCCGTCAATCACGCTGATGATGTCGACGATTTTTTTGGCCGATGCGTCAATTGATCCCATCGTCAAGACCACCTGATCGACAACTTCACCGCCTTTGCCAGCCACGCCGGAGGCTGTTTCGGCCAGCATCGTCGCTTGCGTTGCGCTGTCGGCATTTTGGCGGACGGTGTCGGTCAACTCTTCCATCGACGACGCTGTTTCTGCCAGCGAATGCGCCTGTTTTTCGGTGCGGATGGACAGATCAAGATTGCCCGCAGCAATCTGGCTGGAGGCATCTGAAATTGCGTTGGTGCCAACCCGTACCTGCGAGACAATCCTGACCAGGCTCTCGTTCATGTCTTTCAAGGATTGCAGTAACTGGCCGGTTTCATCCGTGCTGGTGACGGCAATCTGATTGCGCAAATCTCCAGACGCCACCGTTTTGGCGATATACACGGCTTCTTGTAAAGGTTTCAGAATGCCGCGCATGATCAGCATCGCAACACCGACTGCCAGCGCCAGCGACACCAACAGAATTGCCGCCAGTGACCAGAGTGAGATGGCGATGCGGCTTTTCGCCGCCGCTTCATCATTTTCGGCGCGCTTGTTGGCCATGTCGACGACCTGATCAATGATTTTGCGATGGGCGTCATAGGCCAGATTAATTTTGCCCAGTACATTCATCGCCGTTTCGCGGTCGCCTTTTTGCACCGCCGGGATGAACTCGTCCTGCACCAGTTTATAAAAAGCCAGCGCCGGTTCATGCGCCTGTTTCAGGAAGATATCGTTGAGCGGCGCCTCAAGTTTTTCTGATTGCCAGAATTGATAGCGGTTGTCGTAATCGGCTTTTAAAGTCTTTAGGCGCTGTATCAGCACGTCCTGTTTCGCCGCGTCTTGCGCATCCACGAGTTGCAGGCTGACCAGATAGGATTCAATGATGTATTCGGGCGGCGGCAGGATATCGGCAATCAGATCCTTGCTCTGGACAATACGCTCATACAGTGGGCCGTTGACTTTGAGTTCGTTGATGGTTTTAAAAGTCCAGCCGCCGAAGATGGCAAAACCGGCAATAAACAGCCACAACAACAGGATAAAACGCGTACGGATTTTGAAGTTCGGAACCATGATTCTTCCTCCCGTCGGTGGGCAAACCACGGCGCGTCCAAACGGTCGCGCACTATGCCCACATACCAGCATCAATGAAAACTTTGCATCCTGAAGAAAGCCTAGCAGGCAGCTTTCCTGAGCGCAAAATTTGATTTGCCGTTGGCACAATCTTTAACAAAATTCTTATAGATACACCAACAGCATCAACCGTGCCGCACTCGCCTGATTTTTTACGACGCGGTGATTGCTTTGTATGTTGCCGCACCGGCAAAGTGGCATTCTTCGGGCGCGACGAGGAAGCCGCGATGGCAGAAGCTCCGCAGGTTTATCGTCTGGTCAGCGTTTATGCCTATCATGGCAATCGGCCTCTTTGTCGTTTGCCTTCGCCGAATAGCGTCTGTCTAGCTTTGGCGCTGACGCTGTGCCAGATCGGCAATGACCCGTTCGAGCGCGGCGGAATCGCGTTTGATGTCAAACTGCGCGCAATTGAGGCCACGGGTCATTCCGGTGAAACCAGCAAAGGCAGCTTTTGAAAAAAAGGCAGTTTTGCATCTCTGCAAAACTGCCTATGAAATCAGCAACGTGCGCTCTGTACACGTACTGAGGATACTAGATTTACACCTTCAATTCATTGCTGCTGACCGATCAGGAATGGTAAGCAGATTCGCCGTGGCTGGTGATGTCCAGACCTTCGCGTTCTTCATCTTCAGGAACACGCAGACCGATGACCAGATCAACCAGTTTATAAGCGATCAGGGAAACAACCGCTGACCAGATGATCGTGGTGCCAACGGCAGTTGCCTGCGTAATAACCTGATCCATGATGGAATACGGATCAGCCGACATTTTGTTTGCAACGTAGTCGAAAATACCTTGGCCGCCGAGGGATGGTGAAGCAAACACACCTGTCAACAAGGCACCCAGGATACCGCCGACGCCATGTACGCCAAACACGTCGAGTGAGTCGTCAGCACCGATCAGGCGTTTCAGACCGTTCACACCCCACAGACAGACGATACCTGCCAGCAGACCGATAATCAGCGCGCCCATAGGGCCGACGAAACCGCAAGCCGGAGTGATCGCAACCAGACCTGCCACCGCACCAGACGCACCGCCGAGCATGGAAGGCTTGCCTTTCGCCATCCATTCACCGAACACCCACGACACTGTCGCTGCGGCTGTTGCCAGCAAAGTATTGATGAAAGCCAGTGCAGCGACATCGCCTGCTTCCAGCGCAGAACCGGCATTGAAACCGAACCAGCCCACCCACAACAGCGAAGCGCCGATCATGGTCATTGTCAGAGAGTGCGGCGCCATCGATTCTTTACCGTAGCCAACACGTTTGCCAATCAGGAATGCACCGACCAGACCGGCGATCGCCGCATTGATATGCACCACCGTACCACCAGCGAAGTCCAGCGCGCCATGTTGGAACAGTAAACCGGCTTTTGCAGTTTCAGACGCAGCAGTTGCCGCATCTTTGATCGCATCCGGGCCAGTCCAGAACCAGACCATGTGTGCCACAGGCAGGTAGCTGAAAGTGAACCACAACACGACGAAGGCTAAGACGGCGGTGAACTTGGCGCGTTCTGCAAAGGCGCCGATGATCAGGCCGCAGGTAATCGCCGCAAAAGTGCCCTGGAATGCCACGTAGACAAATTCAGGAATCACTACGCCCTTGCTGAAAGTTGCAGCTGTGCTGAAGCTTCCTGCAACCGGATCCCAGATGCCTTTCAGGAACAGTCGGTCAAACGAACCGATGAAGCGACCGCCTTCGGTGAACGCCAGCGAATAACCATACAGACACCACAAGACGATGATCACGGCAAAAATCATGAACACTTGCATCAGGATGGACAGCATGTTTTTGGAACGAACCAGGCCGCCGTAAAACAAGGCCAGACCAGGAATCGTCATCAGGATAACCAGCATGGTGGCAACCATCATCCATGCGGTGTCGCCTTTATTTGCTGTCGGTGCTGGCGCAGCCGCAGGTGCCGAAGCGGCAGCGGCTTCCGGTGCTGCCGCCGGTGCGGATGCTGCGGCGGCAACTGGCGCGGGCGCCGGTGCGGCAACGGCACTCGCAGAAGTCATGGATGCTGCGGCTGCGTCGGCCTTGGCCGGTGCATCGTCAGCAACCGCAACGGAGGTCATGCCTACCGAGACCAGCAAAGCGCTGGCCATCAGGATGTTCTTCAATAGTTTTTTCATATGAGCTCCCTGAGTGCCGTTTAGAGTGCGTCGTTACCGGTTTCACCGGTACGGATACGCACAACTTGTTGCAAGTCATACACAAAGATTTTGCCGTCGCCGATTTTTCCGGTACGGGCTGCGGTTTCTATCGCTTCAATTGCACGATCAACGATGGCATCGTCGACCGCGGCTTCGATTTTTGTTTTTGGCAAAAAATCGACAACATATTCAGCGCCGCGATACAGCTCTGTGTGGCCCTTTTGACGACCGAAGCCTTTGACTTCAGTCACGGTAATCCCTTGTACGCCCATGGTGGACAAAGCCTCGCGAACTTCATCGAGCTTGAAGGGTTTGATAATGGCAGTAATCAGTTTCATGCTGACCTCGGACAATTAAAAGGATTTAACTGCGGACAAAACAGCGGTCGTTTTGCCGGTGAATTTACCCGACGGTGTGACATACAGGCTTTTCTCTGCATTGGTACCGAGCACTGCCAGGCTGAAGCTGACGCCAAAGAATTCTTTGGTCACACCGATCTTCCAGTCGGAATACGAATACGCGGTGTTGTTCTTGATTGTCTGGTGGCCGGCATGCAGGTTCAGCGTATAGGCATCCGGCAATTCAATGTTGGCGCCGATATCGAGATAGCCGCTGTTTTTACTGTCGACGAAGCCAAACAGATTCGTGACGGAGTGCGAGTATTTTGCATACACCGGGCCATAACCGAGCTGGCCGTAGATTTCAGTCGTGTTGGCATCGGCAAAACCGGCAACCTTATCCAGACCGTTGGACGGGTAGATATATGACAGGACGCCAACGTCATATGACACGTCTTTGGTCACTTCGCCACGCTTACCGGCGTAGATATCCCATTCAACGTCACCGCTACCACCGGCGTCCTTTGTCCATTTGATGCTGGACAACCAGGTACCGGCATAAAATCCGGTCGGATTGTTGACATAATCGGCGCCGCCCTGCAACGCAGGATCAAGGCGCGATTGAGCAATCGCGCGATAACGGTATTCCGAGACCACACCAACGTTGAAGCTCACTTCATTGTCAGGCTTGGCATCTTCTGCGTGCACAAGACTGCCGGTAAATGTAGCGGCAACAGCAGCGGCGAGTAATAGTTTTTTCATTGCGCTTCCCCTCTATGATGAACACTTATGATGAGTAACAAACCAGACTGATTCCACTTCGCTGCCAGTTGAAAAACCTTGTTCAAAACACCAACTGGTATGCAAACACGCAATCAACGAAATGGACTTCAAACTTTTTTTTCTTTCATGTTCCTGTTAGCAGGAGTCGTGCCAACTTTGAGAAAAAACCGGAAATCGCTAAAAAATATAGTTCCTTGTGAATGAGGAAGTTAAAAAATGCGGCAGTGCAGAATAACGAGCATTGTTCAGTCCAGATACGCAGTCCACCGACGATGCGTTATGATTTCGCTTGTGAACTGCCATCAAACAAGAGAAATGCGCAGTACGCCCCACAATGTCGCACCAAATTGATGCAGCACCAGAATGGAAAGTTTCTGTGGCCGCACCAATTACATGCAAAATATTAGTCGATAATGATCGAATTACCACTAAATCAGGAACTTTATGGACAAGCAGAATTTTTTCAACGACATGCAGGCGAAAATCTCCCAGGTATTGGAAAATTCGCCAGCCAAAGATATTGAAAAAAACGTCAAGGCCATGCTGAATCAGGGATTTAGCAAACTTGATCTGGTGACGCGCGAAGAATTCGATATCCAGGCGCAAGTGCTGGCCAAAACCCGCGCCAAGCTCGAAGCGCTGGAAGCCAGAGTGGCCGCAATGGAAGCCCAAGAGCGCGATCAATAATTCATGGCGCTCGCCGTCCTCAAAAGCCGTGCCTTAAACGGCATGGATGCACCGCAAGTCACGGTGGAAGTCCACCTGGCGAACGGTTTGCCCGCATTTACTATTGTTGGCTTGCCGGAAACCGAGGTCAAAGAATCCAAAGACCGCGTGCGTGCTGCACTGCAAAATGCACGCTTTGATTTTCCGGCGCAACGCATTACGGTCAATCTGGCCCCCGCCGATTTGCCCAAAGAATCCGGTCGCTTCGATTTGCCGATCGCACTCGGCATCCTGGCTGCCTCCGGGCAAATCCCGGCCGACATGCTGGCGCAATACGAATTTGCCGGTGAATTGTCGCTATCCGGCGAATTGCGTCCGATACGTGGCGCGCTGGCGATGACATTTGCCATTTGTAAAAGCCATCAGGACGGTACGCAGCAACCCGCATTTATCCTGCCGCGCGCCAATGCCGCCGAAGCTGCATTGGTAACAGAAGCGGCCATCTATCCGGCGGATTCTTTGCTGCAGGTGTGCGCCCACTTCGCTGGAGCTGGCGATGATTGCAAGCTCAGCCGTTATCATCCCGTATCAGAAACCAGACGACCGACCTACCCCGATTTTGCCGAAGTCAAAGGCCAGTTGCAGGCCAAACGCGCACTGGAAGTGGCTGCGGCAGGGAATCATTCGGTGCTGATGGTCGGCCCGCCAGGCACAGGTAAATCCATGTTAGCGGCACGTTTCGCCGGCATTCTTCCGACCATGACGGATCAGGAGGCGCTGGAATCGGCCGCAGTACAATCGCTGACTTCCGGTTTTTCCATCGATAAATGGAAGACAAGACCCTATCGCGCTCCGCATCATACGGCTTCCGGCGTGGCACTGGTCGGCGGTGGCGGTACACCGCGCCCAGGCGAAATTTCGCTGGCGCACCGCGGCGTACTGTTTCTTGATGAATTGACTGAGTTTGACCGCAAGGTACTGGAAGTCTTGCGCGAACCGCTGGAGTCCGGCCACATCACCATTTCGCGTGCAGCGCGGCAAGCGGATTTTCCAGCGCGTTTCCAGCTGATCGCGGCGATGAATCCCTGCCCTTGCGGTTACTTTGGGCATAGCAATGGCAAATGCCGCTGTACACCAGATGTGATTGCGCGTTATCAGGATAAGATTTCCGGCCCGCTGCTAGACAGGATAGATTTGCAAATCCAGGTAGGTGCCTTGCCGCACGAAGATTTGCTGAAACAGGCCGATGGTGAAGCCAGTGTGCAAATACATGCACGCGTTGAAGCTGCGTTTGCACGACAGCAAGAACGCCAGGGCAAACCCAATAATCTGCTCTCGACAACAGAAATTGACCTGCATTGCCAGCCCGATGCCGCTGCGGAACAATTATTACGCAACGCCATGATCAAACTCAACTGGTCTGCCCGCGGCTATCATCGCGTGCTGAAAGTGGCACGCACCATCGCCGACCTGGCAGGCGCTGAACAAATAGGCAGCGCTCATGTCGCGGAGGCGATCCAGTATCGCCGCGCATTGCGCGCACAATAAACGATTCCCCGGACACCCAACGATGCCATGTCTTGAATTTTTTCGGATAGCAGGCACATCCAGCCTCATACGGAGCCAGACGTCGGCAGACGTTGTGTGCCTTACTTACCCGATGATTGCAACGAAGTCCAACTGGAGCATGCTGTGACCCCGCAAGAAACCCAATTACTGCAAAATTTTCTCGATCAGTTACGTGAGATCAGGGAAGTCAACAAAGATGCGCAAGCTGCTCAAATGATCGGCGAAGCCTTCCGCCAACAAACGGACGCTGCATATCTCGTCGTGCAAAGAGCGATTTTGCTGGAACAAGCGCTAGGTAATGCGCAGAGCCAGATCGCCAGTCTGCAAGACGAGGTGCGCGACTTAAAAGCAACGAGTTCCGCTTCTGCCTCAAGCAGTTTTCTGGATCCGGCGGTCAGCGCCTGGGGAAATAGTGTAAGTAGTCGCCCTTTGACGATCCCTAGATCGGCAACCGGCTCCGAAACACCGCCGGGAGCAGGGATGACAACCTCCGTCACCGGTGCAGCCATACCGGCCTATGGTACGCCCCCTGCGGCCAGTGCCTTTGGCAGCAGCAATATGGCAACGGCGAGCCCGACTGGCGGCTTTTTAAGTGGCCATTCCGGCTCCATGCTGGGAACTGTCGCTGCGACCGCCGCCGGTGTGGCAGCAGGCGCATTTTTGTTTCAGGGGCTCGGAAATTTATTGGGTAACAATCAGCAACATCTGCTGAACGATGCTGGCGGCGCGCAACTGGCACCGGGTAGCGACGATTTGCTGCCCGGCTATTTCGATCAGGACACAGCGTCGGATTCGCTCAATATCGACAGTCAAGACAACAACGACCTGATCTGAGCCAGCGGCAAGTACCACAAACTGCGTCTGGTTACATTGGCTTACCAAATTCCCTGACGAATACCGGTTGATCCGGACAACGAATTCTGTGCACGAACGTTGTATTCTGATGCGCTGAAAAAACTTTTCCGGAGGCAAGTCAGATCATGGTTTCGCTGAAGAAGACTGACGCAAAATTGGTCCAGCAAGGCATCGCATCGGAGGCCGTACCCATCGCACGTACCTTACGATTGGCCGCTAAGGCTCAGCTGGGGCGGTTTTGCGTCAGTCCAATTAAAACAACATCGTGCCTTTTAGCCACAGGCATGCTGTTGTCACTGGCAGCATGTACGGCACCTGGCTGGCATCCGCATCGCGCGACACCGGCAAGCAACCCATTGCCACCGGTTGGCAAACAACTGGCGCAAGCGAATATGGTGCCGGAATTATTCCTTAATCGTCTGACCTGGGGGGCGAATTTTTCCACCGATCTGCAATTACAGGCTGTCGGCCCGGACCGTTTTCTGGATCAGCAACTGCGTGGCCGCACAGCGATCTTGCCGCCAGCCATTCAGGCGCAAATCGATGGCATGACAATATCGCGCGTGCCATTCGATCAGATGATGCGTGAACTCGAAGCGCAAAGACTGGCCGCCGAAAGCCAAAAAGGCACAGATGACAGTTTGCGCAAGGCTTATCAACAGGAACTGACGCGACTGGCGCGTCAGGCGGCCAGCCGCGCCCTGTTGCGCGACATTTATTCGCCGTATCAGTTGCAAGAACAAATGACCTGGTTCTGGATGAATCACTTCAATATCCACAGCGGCAAGCACAATGTGCGCGCCATGCTTGGGGATTTTGAAGAGCATGCCATCCGGCCCTACGCCCTCGGTAATTTCCGCGATCTGCTGCGTGCCACGGTATTCCATCCGGCGATGCTGCGCTATCTGGATAACGAGCACAATGCGGCCAACCATATCAACGAAAATTATGCGCGTGAACTGCTGGAGCTGCACACGATGGGCGTCAACAGCGGATATAGCCAGCACGATGTGCAGGAACTGGCGCGCATTCTGACAGGCGTTGGCATACGGATAGCGCCCGATCACCCACGCATGCGACCGGCACTGGAAAAACTGTATGTACGGCGCGGCATATTTGAATTCAATCCGCAACGGCATGATTTTGGCGACAAACTCTTGCTTGGCAACACGGTGCATGGCAGCGGCCTGAACGAAATTGAACAAGTCATCACGCTGCTTTGTCGCCAGCCTGCTACGGCACGCCATATCAGCCGCCAGCTGGCGACGTATTTTGTTTCCGACACGCCACCGGAAGCACTGGTAGAAAGAATGGCTGCCACGTTCTTGCAAAGCGACGGCAACTTGCAACTGACCATGCACACCTTGCTGAGTTCGCCAGAATTGCTTGCCTCGCTGGGTAGCAAGTTCAAAGACCCGATGCATTATTTACTGTCCTCCATCAGGCTTGCCTATGACGGCAATACCATCGTCAACACTGCGCCATTGCTGAACTGGCTCGCACTGATGGGGCAAATGCCAAATGCCCACCAGACGCCGGATGGCTACTCCATGCTGGAAAGCGCCTGGTCCAGCTCCGGCCAGATGGCAACGCGTTTTGACGTCGCCAACAGCTTAGGTCATGGCAGCCCCGCATTGTTCCGGACCGACACTCAGCCACTGCCAGACAAAATTCCTCAACCAGCCTTGTCCAGTGCACCGTATGTGCGTCACTGGAGCGCAAAAATGAGCCATACGACCCAACAGGCATTGCAACAAACACACTCGATAGCGGATTGGAATAGCCTGTTCCTCGCTTCGCCAGAAATGATGCGCCGCTGAGCGCTTACTTGACCGGAGATCGCCATGCAAAGACGTGCATTTTTAAAAACCCTGGGTTCGCTGTCAGCTATCCCGGCGCTCGGAGTCAGTAGCAGGGTCATGGCGGTGTCTACGCAAGCCAATCGCATGCTTCTGATTTTTTTGCGCGGTGGTTACGATGCCTGTCATTTGCTGGTGCCGACAGCCAGCCAGTTTTATTATGAAGCGCGCCCCAACATTGCCATCGCCCGCCCGGGTGATCAGGCGGATGCCGCGCTACCGCTGAATGCGGACTGGGGCTTGCATCCGGCTTTGCACGCCAGTCTGTATCCGCTCTTTCAGCAAGGCGAAATCGCATTTATTCCGTTTGCCGGTACCGACGATGTCTCGCGCAGCCATTTTGAAACCCAGGACAGCATAGAAATGGGAATGGGTAGCAACGGCACGCGACATTTTCAATCGGGATTTCTGAACCGACTGGCAGGCATCCTGCAAAGTGACGGGCAAGCTGCGATGTCGTTCACCGACCAGCTGCCGCTGATCATGCAAGGCGATGTGCAAATTGCCAATACCGGATTGCGCCGTCTGGCGCGGCCCAACACCAACCAGCGTCAAACCAGTCTGATCACTGGCATGTACGCGCAGACCAGTCTGGCACAGCAGGTCAGCGAAGGATTCTCTATGCGCCAGGAAGTGGCGCAAGAAATGCAGGAGGAGATGAATAGCGCCAACAGAAATGCGATATCGACCAAAGGATTTGAACTGGAGGCAAAACGCGTCGCGCATCTGATGCGCGACAAATATGCGCTGGGATTCATCGACGTCGGTGGCTGGGATACCCATGTCAATCAAGGTGGAGCCAGCGGTCAACTGGCCGGGAAGCTGGAAGAACTGGGTCGTGGTTTGCTCGCTTACAAAACGGAGATGGGAGCAATGTGGCGCCAGACTACCGTGGTCGTCATCAGCGAATTTGGGCGCACTTTCCGCGAAAACGGCAAACGCGGCACAGATCACGGACACGGCAGCGTGTACTGGGTTGCAGGCGGTAACGTGCGCGGTGGGCGTATTGTTGGAGAACAAATCCGGCTGGAGCCGGGGCAGTTATTTCAGAATCGCGATTACCCCGTGCTCAATGAATACCGCTCGGTCTTGGGCGGATTGTTTGCGCGCCTGTACGGTTTGAGCGCTGCCCAATCGCAACAGGTGTTTAGCGGTGTCACACCGCGAGATCTGGGCTTGTTATAGTTTCACTGGCCGGGCTGACCGGCAGGTCAACGTAGAAATGTGTACCACCACCGGGACCAGGATGTTCCATGTAATAGCCAATATCGCCGTGCATGCGGCCCATGATCGCTTTTGAAATCGCCAGACCCAGACCAGTACCGCCTTTTGAGCGCGTATCAGACGAATCGGCCTGAGAAAATTTTTCAAATAAGCGATCACGGAATTTTTCCGGAATCCCGTTGCCATAATCAACGACTTCGATGCGTACCAGATGCTTATTCGGTTTGATCGTGACAATTTTCACGACGCCACCCGGTGGCGAATATTTACAGGCATTCGACAAAAGATTCGCCATTACTTGCTGAAACCGTCCTGCATCGACC
>JAGWUK010000598.1 GCA_028868455.1 Burkholderiales bacterium
ACAGTCAACGCCCGCACCGCCTACATGGACAGGTTGCGTTTCACCATCAAGTCCTACAGTAAAAACATCAAGCAGCTCGGCGAACTGGCTGGCATTGAGGTTCATACTGACCCGGTCAAACTGGAAAACGACGACATCCAGTTAGCGCAGGCTGGTTTGCATGTGCGTTTCAAATTCGATGGCAAGGGCCCGATAGGCATGAACGACGGCGAAGCCTCGGGCGGCCAGCAAGTCATGAAATCGCTGATCCTGCTCATTGGCCTGTTGAAATCAGAAGACGGTTCCGGCGGATTCGTGTTTATCGACGAACCGTTTGCGCATCTGGATATCCGCAATATCCAGCTGGTTGGCGAGTTCCTGAAAAATACCGACGCGCAGTATCTGATGACCACGCCATTGACGCACAACACGGATGTTTACGATCCTTCCGAGCTGACGCTGATCACCAGCAAAAAGAAAAAAGACATGGAATGGGCGCAACCGATTTTTGTGTTGCAGAGAAAAGTTGAAAAATCCAGAGACAAGCGGGATGCCGTATCTGCCTGAATGGCATCCGCCGCATATCAGCCGTCCGCCACGATCAATCTCTTGACCTATGGCGATGGCTGAACCTGCAAATGATATAACTGGTGTAACTGCACGACGGCTTCCCGTGTTGGCGATGCAACGGCATCTTGCAGGGTGTAGGCATCCAGTGCTTCATAAAATTGACGATGGGCGCTGTCCAGTATAGCTTTGAGCTGGCAATTCCCTTTCAGACTACAGGCTGGTTTGCTGCAATCGATCAACTCTGTATGCCCTTCCAGCTGACGGATGATCTGCCCCATCCGGTAAGTGTCCACCGGCTGCGCCAGCGCCATGCCGCCGCCCTTGCCACGCGTTGTCACGATCCAGTTTTGCAGCGCCAGGAAATGCACCACTTTGACCAGATGATTGCGTGAAACGGCAAAGCGTTCGGCGATCTCGCTGATGGTCACGGGTTCATCTCTGTCTGGATAAGTCAGATAGATCAGTACACGGAGACCCAGATCGGTGAAATGGGTGAGCTGCATAGGTTTTCTTCTTCCTGAT
Source organism: Burkholderiales bacterium (assembly GCA_028868455.1). GTDB lineage: Bacteria > Pseudomonadota > Gammaproteobacteria > Burkholderiales > Burkholderiaceae_D > Undibacterium. The sequence goes on from JAGWUK010000598.1 coordinate 1,072, forward strand.
AAGAACTAAGCAGAATCAATGAGCGCCGACGCCCTGCCTTGCCCTGTTCTTATCCTGTGTCAAGTTGCAATGCCGAGGCGTAAACCTGCGCCCCGACAGACTAAGGACACGATTATGCCGCAACACCGCCACTGCCAAAAGCTTCCTTGTGAATCTGCTGTGGCGCAACGCCGAGTTGTTTCAGACTCGCAATTTGCGCCTGCATGAAAGCACGCGGTCCACACACATAATAATCGGCTTTCGGTTGGACTATCGTCTCGGCAATGGCGGCAAGATCGATGCGACCTTGCTGGTGATAATCCTGATCCAGGACATCTTGCGCGCGCGGTGTTTCGTAGTAAATTCTGGAATGCAATGCAGGATGCTGTTGCTGCAGGTCTTTAATCCTTTGTTTAAATGCATGCACGCCGCCATGTCGGCAGGCATGCAAAAAATGTACTGGCCGGTGCGCCTGTTTCTGCATCAGATGCTCCAGCATGGAGAGCTTGGGGGTCACGCCGACGCCTGCGCTGATCAGCACGACTGGCGTGTCGCGGTCTTCGTGCAGGAAATAGTCGCCCATCGGGGGCGCCACGTCGATCAAGGCGCCTTCGGCCACGGTGTCATGCAGAATTGTCGAGACCATCCCGTCAGGGTGGTGGGTACCAGCGGCTTCACGTTTAACGGAAATCCGCAAATATTGATTGCCGGGCGCTGCCGATAAACTGTATTGGCGCGGCTGCATCAGTCCCATAGAAGGTACAAAAACGCGTACAGAAATGTATTGCCCCGGACGATAATCCGGAACCTGACCGCCATCAGCCGGCACCAGGTAGAAAGAGGTGATTTCTTCACTTTCGATGGTTTTTTGCTGCACGCGGAAACTGCGCCAGCCGGTCCAGCCGCCGGATTGCGTTGCAGACTGTTGGTAAATCTGGCTTTCTTGTGCGATCAGGATATCGGCCAGTTGTCCATAAGCCGCACCCCACGCCGCGATCAGCGCATCGCTGGCTGCTGCACCGAGAACTTCCTTGATCGAGGCCAGCAAATGTTTGCCGACGATAGGATAGTGTTCTGCCCGGATGCCCAGGCTGGCATGCTTGTTGGCAACCATCGTCAATACGGGTTGCAGAACACCGGGATTGTCGATGTGTTCGGCATACGCCAGAACCGCCATTGCCAGCGCCTGCTGTTGACTGCCATTTTGCTGGTTACCCTGATTGAACATCGATTTCAGTTCAGGATTGTGTGTAAACATCCGTGCATAAAAATGCCGCGTCAATGCAACGCCGTGTTCTTTCAATACCGGTATGGTCGCTTTTACAAGTTCGCGAGAAGTAGAGTCAAGCATAAAATCCCTATAAATTTATTTTAAATACATGTTTAAAACAGCGCGTCGGCTTACCAGTTGGTTGCCGCTACCCTGCTGCCCTTGCCGGCGGTGCCAGGCGCTCATTGAGGCCGGACAAATGATAAGCGATTAAACATATATTTACAATACATGTTTAATCGCTTATCTGAAGCACCG